>CALKXC010000057.1 GCA_938004025.1 uncultured Leucothrix sp.
AGGTGTTTTGCGATGATGTTCGTCGCTTCTCTTTTCAAGGTAAATTTGTTTGTTTTACCGGTAAGTTTCTCGTTGGCACTAGAAAGCAATGCATGGCCGACGCTGAAACACTGGGTGCATCTGTGAAATCGAGCGTAACTAGTGAGCTGGATGTATTGGTAGTAGGTGCTGTTACGAGCAGGGATTGGAGATTTCAGAATTTTGGTAGGAAGATAGAAAGAGCTATGAGCTTACGTATGGATTATGGTAGTCCTACGATATTGTCTGAAAGGCAGTGGGTGGGATTCTTGAGTGAGTCAGGCTATTTGACTAGTTAGTGAAGGAAGAGATAATGGGGATGAAGGAAGATACTCAGGCGTTAAATGCGATCCCTGTCAAGGCTGTTGGCGAGTTCTTAGGTTTAAGTTTGCCCATCAAAGGCTCTGCTCGTTGCCCATTTACTGATCATGACGATAATAATCCATCTTTCGTTATTAATTCAGTAGGGCAACGCTGGAAATGTTTTGGGTGTGACAGAACTGGCGGAGCAATTGATCTCGTAAAATTTTACTTGGGGTGCTCGTTCCTAGACGCGAAAAAATGGCTTGCCCATGAAAGTGGTTTGATCAGTTCTGCAAAAAGAAATAAACGCTCTTCAATCCCAAGAAAAGAAGAGTCATATTTTGATAAAAAAACGCCCATTGAGACTAAGCCCGATCATGAACTCTATGCTGCTCTTCTAGCGAAATCGCCGCTACTGAAAACTGGGGAGAATTACCTTTGTTCTCGTGGAATTAAAGCAGAGATAATAGACCGCTTCACCATCGGGCAGGTACCCAGCATGGATATTTTAAGAGGCATGGTTACGGAGTTCAGTTACGAACGATTCGAAGCCAGTGGGCTCCTCACTAAACAATCCCAGCCAAAGTCCTTTCATTTCATGTTCTCAGAAGGTGCTCTGTTGTTTCCATATTTCGAAAACGAACTGCCATCGTACTTTCAAGCACGCGTCATTGACAATCGCAGTAATCGAAAACGTTGGTGTAATCTCAGTAATCGGAGTACGAGAACCTACAACACTGATATTTTAAATGACTCAAGTATTGAGCGTTTAGCGATCTGCGAAGGTGCAATAGATGTCCTATCGGCTACACAACTTGGTTGTGAGGCAATCGGTCTAATGGGCGTTTCAGCAAGACTAACGGATGTAGAAATGACTTCGCTCCGCGGCAAGCAAGTGGATCTATTTCTAGATTGGGATGAGCCCGGTGAAGTATGTGCAGCAAAGCTACGTACGGAATTGGCTCGTTTTGGGGTGGCGGCGACACGAAAATCCGCGCCGCCTAGCGGAGCAAAAGATATTAATGAATACCTACAGGAAGTTAATACAGGCCTATGAATGCGCACAATCGGCTCATGTCTCCGGAAAATCTTAATTATGCTTGGATTAAGACCAAAAACCTTTATCGAATGGCCGATGGTTTTGTAGACGCTGGTGAAATAGCTGCATTTGAACTTGACCTTGAAAAAAGGTTATTTGACATCAGACGTAAATTCGCCCTAGGCAAATACAAATTAAAAAAACTGCGCCCACTGCCACGCCCGAAAAAATTGTCTGCAGAACAACCTATAAATCGTCAGTATTATCATGTTGCGATAGAAGATCAAGTTGCCTGGATCGCTCTGGTTAATGCGCTGGGCCCTAAGCTCGACCAATTGATGGTGTCATGGAGCTATGGCAATCGACTATATCGCCCTGCCTGGTACGAGAAGGATGAAGCAAGCGTATCAACGCTTGAAATTGGTCCTTATCGACACGCTAGCGGCCACCTATACCGCAAGTTCCAACATAGTTGGCCGTTGTTCCGTCGACACGTAGCTTTGACAGCACGAACGATGGTTCTTGGAGGGAAGAATTTGAATCGGAGCGAGCTGGACGAAGCCGATCAGCGAGCAGATATTGCGGCCGAACATGCCAGTCTTAACTACTTAATGCGTGATTTCTGGCCAGAGCAGAACAATGAGAGTAAAAATACTAATGTTTTCCACGCATCGATAGACTTAAAGCAATTTTATCCGACCCTCAATGTCGAATCAGTGATCAATGGTTTGGCGGAGACTGATGAGTTAGAAGATCCGCTAATTTATGATCTTGTCATATCGATGCTGGACTTCAAGGTAGACATGACTGGTATGCCCGAGACAGCTCTTGATAAAGTGGAGCCAAAATTCAGCGAAAAATTCCAAGGTATCCCAACCGGGTTATTCGTTTCTGGTTTTCTCGCTAATGCGGCGATGCATTCGATTGATAAGCTCGTTGAAAAGCAAGTTGTCAGCCGTCGAGATATCGCACACTTTCGGTTTGTAGATGATCATACACTCATAGCCTATGACTTCGATGCTCTCTGCGATTGGATCATTTATTACGAACAATTGCTCAAAAAACAAGAAATAGGCCCGATAGTGAACGTTGAAAAAACCGACCCACCAAGCCTAGGTGAATGGATTAGTTGTTTCAAAACTGGCCTTAAAAATGGCGCTAAGCCTAGTGCTCTGGTTGATGAAAACGCCGAATTATATCGAAAGGCTAAAGAAGATGCACAGTTGGACGGCAAGAATCCGACAAAGCTAATGACCAAGACACTGGCTCAGGTTTCCGAAATTGCGTCGGTGGACATTAATATTCTAGACGATGACGATCTAAACGAACGACTTCAGATGCTTGAGTGGCTTCTGCTTGCAAACATCCCTGAAAACGAGATTCGCCCTGATACAAGGGCATCTTTTGCCGCAGGGCAGATCGCTTCATTAGTCCCTCTGCTTATTCAAGAAACCGACGGGCTTGTGGATGCATCACGTGCGGTTGCCTTACATAAGAACCGACAGCCTGATGCGAAACGCACCACCGAAGCGGATTTATCTCAGTATGAGATAGATCGAATTCAACTCGAATCGAAGCTTCAGGAATTCACCGTACAACACGACAAGGATGAAGCCGCGTTGCTAAAACGATGCTTCGAACTACTTTTGCAGTCGCTTCGGGAGCACCCGGGTAAAGCACGCTTGTTCCACCGCATGCACCAATACTGTCAAATCACCGGGCACAAAGGTCTGGAATCAATCTCTTATTGGCTCAACGAAACTCGTAGTTCGGGCAAAGAAGTTTGGGCTGATTACTACGCAGCGCTTTCACTTCAGATTATGGCCAATGGGCTGTTGCGCGTGGTAAGCCAGATTAGGGCGTCCGATACGATGCACTCCGAAGTTAGAGCAGCTACAAGCCATCTGGATGACATCTCCAAGCTTGATTCAGCTGTCTTCTGGGTTCCGTCGGAACGAGAAGCTTGGTTCCACGAGACCAACCGTAATGTGTTTGGAGTTGCACTGATACAAGCAGCTGAGATGATAGCTGAATTGCCTGGCCTCGAAATAATTGCAAAGCGGCTCAGTACTCTTTCGGAAATCTATATTGCGGTTGTACCCTGCGAGCCAGGGATGAAGAGGCTCAGCAATATTGGTCATGGATTAGGAACATGGGCGCATCTAGCTGAGAATATTCTAGGGAATGAAAGAGTTCCTTCAGCGGCTTGGATGGCCTTTGCAAAACACTTTACGTTTGAACAAAGACTCGATTTGCTGGCAGCGCGGCGTTATCCTGAACACTTTCCTGACGGAGGCTGGGTTCAGATTCTAAGCCCGGGCAGTGCTTCACCAGAAAATGACTCAGCTTGGCTGAGTGATGTGATGCGTAGTAGCGAATACAGGTTAAGCACAGCTCAAGCATCAGGTAAATTAGCTCTCAAACGAGCAGCTCGTTCGTTCATTTCGACATCGGAGGAATGGATAACCATCAACGAATGGACCGCAAGTGTTAAAGCTTACAGTCCATTCGATCCGCGGAGGAGCGAATGGAGTTCACTAGAAATTACAGCGCAACTACTCAGCCACGCAACGACAATTGGAGGCGACGATTCTATTCTCAAACGCTTACACCCAAACAATGTCCTCTTACCGTGTAATTGGATTAATGATGCTTCACATGACGGAAAATTGAGCGAACTGAGCTGGAACGCGTGGAAAAATATAATTCGAGACACCGACAATACAAATGGACAATGCCACGCAAAGCTTCGAACTACATCTAATTCTCTGGTGGATTATCGATACGCGGTTAAGTCGAAACCGGGATCACCAATTTCTATTGACGAGCAGAGACTGATATCAGTGGGGCGCTTGCTATTAGGTCTCTTGCGTAATGATCATTCCGCTCCCCGGATATGGAATATAAGGGGCAATCAATTAATATACCCGCTTCCGCGAACTCGTTGGTTTGAATCTCTCGCAATTTCATCTTCTACGACAAATATTCTGGAGGCTTGCTTGGGTGCGAGGCCAGCCGAGTCCCGAGCGATTACTCGCGCACCCGGTTTATTTGGTTGGCAAGACGGGAAGCCGCTCAACGATGCGACTTTTGATTCGCCACCAATTTATAGTACGAGCGATCTGCTTGAAGCAATTCGACTGTCACAGAAAATTCTGGAAGCTAATCAGCTTACCGTCTCGTTAAACCAGCCACGTCAATTGATTCCGTTTCAAATAGCAGATTTTACAGAAAGTAATGAAAATGCAAGCGTTAGCGACATAAACGGAGATGTTGATGATAAATGATCAACTCGACATTGGAGTGATTCAGACTTCACTTGATGCGGTTGCTGCATGGGATGACGATAAGTCTGGTGATTGGCAGCGTTGCGTACGCATATCGGCAATAGAGGAACGGCGGGCAAAAAAAGAAATAAGATATTTTTTAGCGTCCTTACGTGGTCTCACACGCAAACCTGACATCATACTTCTTCCTGAGCTTTCGGTACCGCTACGATTCGAACAACAACTGAAGAGTGCTTCCGAAAAACTCGAGTCGATAATTATAGCTGGTTTAGACTATCGCATTGAAACAGGCATGCCGACACCAACTGTTTCAAATGAAGCGATTGTCATTATTCCTAGGCGACTTCGTAAGCAACAGATCGCACAACGCACAGTTGTTAGAAGGGTTGGCAAGACCTACCCTGCGCCGGGTGAAAAAGCGAAGTTAAATAAGATTACGGGCGCAAGTGTCGCGTTTCATTCACATCCAACAGTCTGGATATTTGAGAGTTCAACGCTAGGCAAGTTCGCCGTCGCGATATGCTACGACTTCATGGATCTTGACCGAATAGTTATGTATCGCAACAAAATTCAGACTTTATTCATTCTTGCTTACAACCGAGATACTACCTCTTTTGATCATTTAGCGGAGGCTTTATCTCGAATGCTGTTTTGCAATGTGGTGGTTTGTAACTGCGGCCGATACGGTGGGTCGCTTGCTGTCAGTCCTTTTCGAGAGCCTTTCCAGCGTACGATCTACCGACACGCTGGGCAAAATCTTCCTAATGCGCAGCTCATCCAGTTGCCGTTGGCCAGTTTGATAAAACACCAGCAAGGCACATTTCAAAGAGAGCTAAAAAGCTTGCCCCCCGGTTTTTGATAGCGTCGTGCCGATCAAGATGAATACCAAAAATATAGACGATGGTCCATTGTTATAATAACAATTGACTCTGGCGCGGAAGTCGACTAGTCGAGCAGCGTGTCAATGAAGTTAACTAGACTCCTCGGATACTGGAGACGATGCCCACATAGCCGAACAGTTCTAGATAGACCTGTAATCATATGAGGGGCTGCTTACAATTGAAAACTCATACCATCCGAGCTCCACTACGATGAGTACGTAATTCGTTGCGGATGTACATTTTTTTGCTTATCGAGCGTAAACGCGATTTTTTGAGAATCACATTTATGAGAAGCTTCAGGATAATTTGTGTTAGCGCTTGTGGAGCACGCGCCGCCGTCAGCGGTTTACTAGACACCCCCAAGAGCCACGGATTTATAATGAAGAGCCGGGTAGAGCAAAGGCTGCGCGGTGTTGATAGGCGGTATATACGCCCTAGATACGATTACGGGTAATTACAAGGCAATGATTTAGTCTCGGCGTTGAAAATTCGATTTTATGTGCGGTTTAATGACAGTGTCTTTTTCACGCAACGGTAATGGGCAACTGAAGCTTCTTGGGGTCAATGCTCCTCGGAGGAATGAACATACGCATTGGTGGTGACGATGAACGTGCGAGGTGGCTCGGTACCTTGATCAACAGCGAATGCGGATATGAGCAGAGTAATAATCTGACTTTTGCGTTCGAATCGAGTGACATTGCTCGCTTTTGGCGAGATTGCCGGTTTGAGACGAGGCTGGTACTCAGTCATGATTACAATTTTATCGTTTACCCTTGATTTAGTTTTAAGTGCGCCCCAAGTTTGCAGCTCGCTGCGCTTTAGTGTCCTGAGTCGAGAAGCTTGCTACTAGATTCACTAGTGATTGACTTATATTACTGGCGACAAGCCATTGCACTAATTTATAACCATTTGGAGGAACCAGGCCCTGGGCGATCGATCAGAAAATCCGACGTTACCGGCTGCGTCCGAACCAGCTAAATTAGGCCTTCCACCGGCAGAAGGCGAACGAAAAGCACAACGTGGCTATACCAAGCAGTACGAGCTAGCGGCGAATTTAATCTACCAACATCTAGTCGTTGGAGATCTCGAGTGGGTGGGGCTGGCAGACAGATCTGCTGGTGAGGCAGACGACGTGGTATTGGGTTTGCCCGGATTAGCACATGGATTTCAGATCAAGTCGTCGCTAAATACTCGAGTCTTTGGTATTGAAGCCTTACTGACAGGAGCCAACGGATACTTGTTGCCTCTTGTGGAATCTTGGCAGCTGTTGCTGCGGGATCAAACCTCGGCGCGAGTTAGTTTCGTTACACAGGATATTCCTTCTGAAAACGACAAGGAAAAGTTGAACGGTGTTGCGCATAGTGCTGCATTTTTACAGAGATTTGAGCAGAATCCGAATTGTTCACTTGCCGACTGGCGAGATTCTGAATGGGCAACATTTATAGAAAATCTGCTGACCAAAAGCGGTCTAGCTGAGAATGAGTTTGAAGAGTTTTTTAAAGCACTTCGAATTGTATCTGGCAATAGTGAAAGTTATCGTGAGCTAATTGCGCTTACTCCAGCGCAGAAAGCACAATCGAATGAAATCGCTTTGCTCATTCCTAAATTGGTCGCTTCTACAGAAAACAAGGACCGGTGGACTAGGGCGGAACTACTTACGAAACTAGGTTGGCAGGATCCGAATCAATCACTACATCTGCATCAGTATCCTGTCGAAGATTTTCTTCGAATAAATCAGATAAGCGAAAAAGAGCTTAACTCTAAGCTGTCAAAGGTGACGAGTGGGTATCTTAGTTTTTTGGGGCCTCCGGGTTCGGGTAAATCCACCTTGCTTCAGCAAGCAATAAAGAGTGAAGAGGATCTTTATGTTATTCGATACCTCGCCTTTTTTCCCGGATCTAATCATGGGCTTGGTCGGGCGGAGGCGACTGACTTCCTTGACGATATGACAGCCAAATTAGTCAGAAGTGGTCTAGCACGCACTCTCTACAGAGCTACGACTTTGCAAGAAAAGCGTGCAATGTTTCAAGAGCTGTTGGACGCTGCTTCGAATCGTTACCAGCAACGCGGTGTAAAGACTGTCCTTGTCGTCGACGGTCTTGACCACGTACAACGGGAGGAAATTCCCGAACGTTCGTTTCTTGCGGAGTTGCCGCTGGCTGCCGCGATTCCAGAAGGTGTTGTTTTCATTCTTGGTTCTCAATCCCTGACGCTGGAGAATCTCAGCCATGCAATCGTGGAACAAGCTTGTTCAGTGCATCGTCGCATTGACATCGCTCCACTAACTCCAGAGATTACTGACGAACTGTGTGACAACTTGCGTCTTGATGATTCAATCGATAGGGGACAGATTTATAAAATCGCTAACGGGCATCCACTGGCAACACGTTATTTAATCCAGGCATTAAAGGATGCCAACGTTGATGATAGAAAGAAGTTGCTCGCTGGGCATTGGGGATTCTCTGGCGATATTGAAACAATTTACTTAGCTGCTTGGCGAGGCATCTCAGCTGATTTAGAGTGTTGCGAAGTGCTGAGATATCTAGCACTCGTGGAAGGTGTGATAGAGCCTCAATTGCTTGTGCTTGCATTCTCGAATGAATCCCTCGAAAAGGCCATTAAGCAAACGCATCATCTGCTGCGACAGGAACTGCGAGGTTACTCGATCTTCCACAACAGCTTTCGACAATTCATTCTGACGCAACCCAAAAAAAGGTTTGGCCTTCCTGTAGATAAATTCAAGGAAGAAATTTATTCAAAGCTGGCAGAGCTAGCTCACGAGGCGTCGATTGATTCTGATCAACGGTGGTTAGAGCTCCGTTACTCTGCACTCGCCGGTGATCATGTGAAGTCTTTGCAACTAGCTACGCCAGAGCGCTTCAGATCGCAGTCAGCGGAAATGAGGTCGTTTGAGGATTTATCACGAGACCACTCGCTGGCATTGAATTCTTTTCGGTTGTTACATAAGGCGAAAAAATCGAATGACGTTCCTAAGATATTTGAATTGATGTTGATAGCTGACGAGTTTCACCGTCGCGAAGATGTAATCAATTGTTCATATACTCTCATCGACTCTTATCTCGATGTTGGTTACTACGATTTGGCTGTCAACCTATCTTCTCAGAGTGGTTTTAGTGCTTACGAAGTTGTTGAACGTTTGGTAGGTGTTAATGAAACCGAGAAAGCACGATTGTTGTTTGATGTAATTGAGCCGATATCGGCAATTAGAAAAGATGGCACGACAGATGAGTTAGTCGGAGCACCCGAAATTCAACAATGGGCTTCTTTAGTGCCCCACTTTCGTAATGTTGAACAAATTCTTCATGCAATTAAACAAGTTAGCTGTTTAGTTGGTCCTCTCGCCTCTCCAAAAACTGATGTAGAAGTGACAAGAACTTCGGGAATGCTCAAGTCATTATCCGCTGCTACGTATATGGATCTGTATGGTGAGAAAAACCTAAACAAGATAGTTGAACTGTTCGAGCTCGATGACTTTGGTTTGCTGCAGTTGCAGGCGAATATGCTGTTGGCTATTCTAGAGAATGACGATAAAGACGATTCATCGGAGTTATTAGATTCACTTCTGTACAAAAATCGTTACCTGGATTTGCAGCCGATGACGCTCAGGAGCTTGACTAAAGTATTAGTGAGCAGCGATCGACATTTAGACGCGATTCATGTTTGGGATGTGTTGGAGCTTCCATACTTTAACCGTGAGAGTCAGTATCTCGATGAAGTAGATAAAATCTCACTGATTAACGAATTGATTAATCATGCAGAGCTCGCGGAATTGCTTTCAAGCAGCCTTGGATTCTCTCCGCGGATCGATGGGTTCCCTCACACTCAATTACAACTACACCTGCACTCGCTGGGGAGCTTGCGAGCGGATGCAAGATCTGCAATTTTGACTCCAGACGCGTTAAGGCGTTTTAATCGCGAATTTCAAACATTCTTACGTCATGCGATTGGGCAAGACCGTCACGCCTTTGATCGCTTGTTGCAAACTGTGTCCTGCACACTGATGGACGCCGTATTAAATCTGGCAAGTCAATTGGATACTGTTGAGTGCGAAGTTCTAGTCGAGTCTTGGGAAAACTTTGTTGCGTCAGACTGTAAACCGCTTTATTTACACGAAGCGATGCGGATGCAATTGGCTTTGTCCATCTATCATTGCCAGAAAAATCAGAAAAGAGCTAAACGTCATCTCGAATCGCTAAATGATTATAGTGAGTCTACTCCTGAGGCTGAGGTTGCGAGGCTAGGCCGACTCGCTAGTGCATATGCCTCCATAGATTGCCTAGAGGAAGGAAGGAGACTTCTCGACACGCTTCACAACCATACCTTGGGTATTACTCAAGCCCCGAATAAAGATCCTCAGCCTTCGACGTGGTTGGGTCTGATGCGGCGTGCGAATAAGGCTGATCCTCAACAACGGAAGGGACGAGTTGAGATTCTGAGTCGCATGTTGATGGGGATGGCGAAAACTGAGGGAAGTTACGCTGCAGAATGTATGTCGTCTGGGCTGGTTGCCGAAGCAACGATAGTAAACTCAAGCTTGGGTTTACACTTAGCCAAGCGTTTAAATGAAAATGATTTAATCAGTTGGGCAAGAATAATTGACGGGCTTCTAATAGGTCTCGTTCACTGTCGACCAGCTCTTGTGCAACCCCTCGTGACGATTTGGTGCGAGCTCTGCTTGCCGCATTACATTGAGCCATATCACTCGAGATTTCCTAGGGGCGAGTTTATTGAAGCTGCTTTAACTAAAGCGGCGATCGAATATAAAGCGTGGGTTGCTTCTGAATTTCTGGCCGCGATTACTACACATTCTCCGACTACCGAGCGTGGTGCTTTGCTACATCGTTTGCGAGATGGGTCAAGCACGGAGGTTGTTGATCTGGGAGATATAGATCTCGCCTGTGAACGGTGGTTGTCCGAAGCCCCCCCTTCTAGGAGTTCGAAAAGTAGTCTTCCGTACGCGGAAATCACTTCCTTGGATCTCCTCAAAACACAGTTTGAAAACGAACCTGATTCTGATAGTTCTCGGTATGGATTCATGCGGGCCTTTGAACGGCTAGCAGTAGATGCGGATTTTCATTCTGCGAGGGCCATGTTTGATAAATATGATGAAGTTCACTTAGATGTCAAATGCCGGTTAACGATGATTGACCGAGCAATTAATGCAAACGAGCTGGAATATGCAAGACGGTTAGAGAGGGAGATCGCACAGACAGAGAGGGAGATATCGCAATGGTCCCACTGGGGCGGCGGATCCGCACTAAAGTACTTCAGACTCAGAAGCAAACTTTATCCTGGAGGAGATGAGAACGAAGCTTTTGACGCGTTGGTACAAGGCCTTGGCGATAGAAAGTTATCTGCCCAACACGCGTTGTTTGATGTAGAGGAAATACTGGATGTGATCGGTTCTGATTCAGATTCAGCAGCGATTTGGGACATATTGGCAAGTCGGCTGAGAGTTACACGGGAGTGGCACCTCGGAGAGAGTGGTGCAGAATCACCAGATGATGTTGAGGACGAGGACGTCTTAGTTGAACTCATTGTATGGGCGTTGTCGTTACCGCTGCCTGAACTTAGGTGGCGGGCTGAATCAACTGTTTTAAAGCTGATGTCGACTGATGCTGGATTGCCTATATTCCATTTGTTATTGGAACGATTTCTGAACGGAACGGAGGAACTAGAGACAGTCGGACTCAAATTAGCTTTAAGTGTACAAGGTTTATCAATAACAGCTGAATTGTCAGTTCACATACGAGAATTGGTAAATCACCCGGACTATGCAGTGGCCACAATGGCAGTCGAGTTAGCGCGAAAAGCCGAAATCGAGGTGAGCTACCAAAGTAAAGTATTGCCGGCATTCTATGAATTAGCACTTCCTGACTCAATAGAGTCGAATTCGAAAAGGCTAATTGACATTGAATCTCAAGCGATGCTAGTCGAGGATGAGTTAGGCTGGACTGATGCCGATGAAAGAGTTATACGTCTGTTGGAAAGTAGTGGCGTTTCCGCTGCACATATTCGTATTCGTTGTCGGGAACTCATCAATTCTTGGGGTGGGCTAACAAGGTACGGTCAGACCGCGACGAAAAAGCTAGACAGTAATCTGAATAAGATGAAGTTGAGGGTTGCCTATCTTAGACCACATCGTGAAATAGCAATAAAAGCGTTAGGTCACGTCGCTGGTGAATTAAAACATGGAGGTGTTATTCCAGATATTCCTGAGGTACTCGACCCGTTGCTATTCAGCTTTGGATCATCGCTAACGTACCCGCCAAGAATAAACGCTGTTCAGCGGCCAAACTTCATTGCAACCTTGCGAGAACTGCCGCCAACTTGGGGGGAAGGGCTTGATGCATGGCTGCTAGGGGCGGAGCAAGATTTGCTCACCTCAGATTCTGACGCGGGATATGTGCTCGTAGAAGTGTGTGAGTCACATATAGGTGACGGATCTGACGAATTTACAACTCGGCGGGTTGTTGCTCCCAATCTGCCTGAGCCTAAGGGGAATCCTCGCAATGTTGGGAGTAACTTGCTAGAAGCTGCTGTCTGGTTTGGATCTGTACGATCGCTCTCATCAGAGCCTTCAGTGACATTTGCTCGCAGTTGTATTATTTCGGATTTGCCTGCGGTACCATCTCATATGTTAGTGATCTGTCCATATTGGTTGCGTAGCCTTAGATGGCGAATATGTGATGATTCTCCGCTGACGTATGTTGATGGCGGTAACACTATCGTGGCTCGATGTATTTGGTGGAGAGATTCGGGGCCTGTAGACTGTGATGAAAATTCACAATGGAGTGAAGGATGGTTGTTGGACCTCACCGAAATAGGCAAACAGCAACTGGAGGCTAAAACAGGTCCATTGGTACGTAGGATTAGAAGCAGTAGGCGGTACAGGCGCGCAGCAGATGAACCTCGAATTCATCATGCATACACGGCGGGCTGATGGGTCCCTGCCGATGCGTCAAGCGACGGTTGGACAAAAAATGGGTAGCCGGTTCAGCGTTAAAATATCCTAGTTGTAGGGTTTTGTGTGTGGCGGCTTGGTGGTGATAGGCGGTTAATACTTTTATACTCGATCACTTATTCTGATAATCCTTAAAACAAACCGAGATAAGCTTTGGGGTAACATTATCACTCTTGCAATTGTCACTTATCAATATTTACAGTGGCAGGAATAAGACAGTGATCGGAGCGTCGTACACCGAAATGTTCAGTCATAGTCAGCAGCCGTATTGGGCAAAAGGATAAGTTGGAAATACCGGTGGCTAGTGTTCATAGAATCAAGCCTGAAAACAATCGCTGCAAGCGAAACATAATCGCTCCCTTCCTGCGCTGCCGTTCTGGTCAGGCACCGTCAAGTTGGCGTGAGCTAGGCGTTACGCTTACAGGGAAACAGTTTGAGCAGCATATAAGTAAAAAACCACTACTCCCAATACAAATTAATAGCTAGAGCAGCCCATCACCACCCTCATCGCTCATGCGCTTTTCGGCAGTCGCAGCACTACCAAGCGAAGGACGCAAACGCTCCAGCGCCTCATCCGAATACCCCAACTCGCGCGCGATGGCATCGTTGTGTTCGCCGATTTGGGGCAGGTCGCGATAGAGGCCGAGGCGGGTGCCGCCGTATTCAAACGGGAGTGTCGGAACTTGCGTTCGCACGCCGTTGCTCAGGGTGACTTCGACCGTCGCACCGTTGTGGTTTACATGAGGGTCGTCGAAAAGTTGGTCTGGTCGTAGGATCGGCGCGAAGGGCAGGCCGACGCGTTCGCAGATCGTGGTGACTTGTGACAGGTCTTGCCCTGCGAACATTTCGCGTAGGCGCGGCATGAACGTGTTTCGGCGAGCCACTCGTTGTACGTTGGTCTGAAGTTCTTCGTCCTGAAGAAGATCGTCCAGGCCGAAGACGTTGCAGAATTGAATCCACTGCTTGTCGCTGACCACGCCCACAAATATCTGTTTACCGTCTGCGGTTTCGAAAACGTCGTAGACCGCCCAAGCAGATACACGCTCGGGCATCGGCACTGCGGGAACTCCGGTTTGGCGGTACTGCACCATGTGTTGCGCGACGGGGAACAGGTTGTTCTCGAATAAGCCCGAACGCACGAAGGTGCCTTTGCCGGTGCGCTGGCGTTCCCACAGCGCGGCCTGAATCGCAATGACGCCGAATAGCCCGCCCATTTAAGCTGATAGCGTGGTTATATCTAAGCTAATTCTGTAAGAATGTACAAAAGAATTCTACTAAAGGGTGAGTATGAGAATTTGCGGTGTAGATTTAACGGGTAGCGATGCCGTAATTTGTTTGCTAACCCAGGGTGAAGCTGGGTTTAATTTGCCAGACTGTAAGGTGCGCAAAATATCGCTAAAGAAAAAGCATACAGGTGAAGACCTACGCGAGTTCCAGCAAGAGTTCGAAAAGCTAATGTGTGATTACAGAGTCGATAAAGTCGCAATAAAAGAACGTATGCCCAAGGGCAAATTTGCTGGCGGTGCAATTAGCTTCAAGCTAGAGTCTGCTATTCAGCTCATTTCAGATTTGAATGTCACACTACTCTCTTCATCACAAATCAAGGCTGGGTTGTTGGAAAATCCTTTATCGATCGATTTTTCTGAAACGGGTTTAAAGGTATTTCAGGAGAACGCATTTAAAACGGCCTACGTGGCATGCCAGTCAGACTAGGTACAACCCCCTGCAGTCTAAGAAACAAATGGTATGGAGTAAGATACGTATTTACACTTCAACTTGATCTCTTACGATGCAACAGATACTCGATGGCAATCAGATTGACGCACTAGAAACGCGCTATCGCACGAACTTCATCAATAGTCTGTCAGGCTACAAGAGTGCCAACTTGCTCGGCTCGATTAATTCAAGTGGCCAGACAAACCTTGCCTTGATGACGTCGGTATTTCAC
>CALKXC010000058.1 GCA_938004025.1 uncultured Leucothrix sp.
TACCCAACCAGCGATTGTAACGAGGATTAGTCGCAGAGCGTTTGATCCTAGAACTCATTACAGCCCAGATAAACAAGCTGATAAAAGAGTTAGCCATAAACGTCACAACTAAAATAAGAAACTGTTCGGTCAAAGGCTGAGTCGGTGAAATAAACTGTGGGAAAAGTGCGGTGGTAAATACAATCGCTTTGGGATTGGTTAATGCCACCATAACGCCCTGTGAGTACAAACTCAAAGCACTGGCCGTGCGTTTTTTAGTCGCTTGCGACTCAGGCAGTATTAACCCTGCTCGCCAGATTTTTATACCGAGATAAAACAAGTATAGAGCGCCTGCAAACTTGATTACTGTAAAGGCCAAGGTCGAGGTCAGGATAATCGCGCTAAGGCCCGCTATCGAACAGCTGGCCATTATTAGTAGACCCGAGATATTGCCGCACATGGTTACAACCGACTTGCTCAGGCCGTACTGCAAGGTATGAGTCGTCGACAGCAATATAGCGGGGCCAGGAGTGAATGACGCGATGAACGAAATCGAGCAAAACGCCAACCAAGTTTCAAATTGCATCACTCACCTCACGAAAATCTATAACATTAAACCAGTTCGCCACGCGCTGGGTAGTCATTTGCGACTGCAAAATCAATCGCGCCTGTGATCTCACGGAAATGCGGACGCGCAAATGGCATGGTACTGATATTAGACCAGTATAACGTCTGATCAGGGCGCACAAGGAATAACCCTGGCTCACTGAACTCTGCGGGCTCCTCAATTCCAATTGACGTTTTGCCACGACCTGCTGAACGATGCAAGCCTAGTGCTTGTGCATCTTCCACACTCAAACCGTAGGCGATATCTAAGTCTGGTAATTTCCACTCATCTTTAGCCTGTTGCGCGCGTTCTTCCGTATCGCTGCTCGCCCCTAGAACAATCACTCCACGGTCAGCAAAATCCTGCTTCATGCGTTGCAACTCTTTCATGTAAGTTGCGCAAACGGGGCAATGTAAACCACGATAAAATACGAGCATTGTGAAATTTTCAGGGCTCTGATCTGATAAAGCCCAAGTGCCACCACCGGCAACTGGGACGGTGAAATCAGGTACTGGCATACGCGGTTTTAGCACATTCATTTTCAATTCCTTAGCATGTTTTCGTAAAGTAAATTCAGTATAACGATCTATTCTGGCTTTGTAATACGCTGAAAGTTTAAAACCCGATCCATCGCATAATTCTTGGCGGCACTTGAAACATTAGTTATACCGTTTGTACTGCTTGTCAGGTCTGCCAAAACTAGCATATCCGCCGTTCCTTACCGCATGACCTAATACTCAGCCTGGACGCATAGCTAAATTAAAATTCTATGGTATTCATAGCACCTGAGTTGATTAAGTTTGTGTTCAGCCTGCAGATTTATCACAGTTGATTGAAGCGAAGGAATTGCTATGCCACAGAAGTTTTATATCATTCTACTAATGACGACCGCACTATTATTTGGAACTTCAGCACACGCTGAAATCCATAAATGGATAGATGCCAACGGGATAACTCATTACAGCGACAAAGCACCAAAAACGCGCAAAAGTCAGACGCTGAACTACGGCAAAAAAGTGGTAAAGCCGGCAAGAAAAAAGCGAGCAGCTCCAGCTCGAAAAGCTGTGCCGAAGGTACAACGACCTGCACCAGTGAGACAGGCTCCAAAAAGAGTAAAGCGTAAACCTTCAGTAAAAAAGAGCCGTCCTGTAAAAAACCTGCCGCGACCAAGAAAGCAAACGAGGAAGGTAAAGACAGCAGTGATTACAGACGGTACAGGTCGCAGGAAAGTTGTTAACTCTACTCGTAGAACCATTGTTGAACCGACTTCAGCACCATTATTATTACCTGAAACTACGCAAGACCTTCAACCAGACCTTGACGCTGAAGAGTACGACTTTCGCGAAATGAACAAAAATGCCGAACCTGCACCGTCACTCAGTATTAAACAAAAGCTTTGCTCCGAAAAAAGAATGTTACTAGCCGCTTTGCAAGAAAAAGGATTTGCCAGTTATTACGATGAGGAAGGAAATTACCGCCTTGCCTGGGGAGCTGATGGACTTTATCAGGGAAAACGCCATTACCTAAGTGAAGCTGATATTGAGAAGAAAACAAGCAAAGTGCTTTTTGAAGTCGAACAATACTGTGAAGACCCACACAACATAACGCTTCAAGGAGATGCTCGGGCTAAATGGATTCGTGCTGAATATTGCGTACTCAGCAAGGCTGTTTTGGAAGATCTTGTGCATCCCTTTATGCGTTCAACTGACGATGATATTGAAAAGCAAACTAAAGTCGTCAAACAACATTGCTCTGAGCTTAGACCCGGTGATTTCCGTGATGATGAACGTTATTATCCTAATAAACTGCAACCTAAAGTCGTCATGCCTTTACACTTAACATTGGTTGCAGATGAAGAAGAAGACGCAATGCAAATCGCCAAAGCAAACCCAGATGAAGCGATGAAACAGTTGCTCTCAATCATTGAGTGAGATCTGAGCGCTCGTTGAAGCATTAAACGCTATAAATTAATCAGTAACCGGCGTGTGATCATAATTATCACGCTGGTAAATGCCATCAATTCCACCTAGCTCTTTGATGCGTTCGGCTTGGTCAGCAAAGGCGCTTTCATTAATCACTTCAGGATTAGCAAACTCCTTGCACATCCGCTGATGTAAACGCTCACGGATTGGGGCATGCTCAGTGGTAAGGCCAAGATCATTCGTTTCAAAAGGGTCAGATTCCAAATCAAACAACTGCGGTGCAAACCCCGGGTAAGTGATGTACTTCCAGCGCCTTTCTCGCAACATCATAAAACCTGTGATTGAACCGCCGTCGTGATATTCGCTGAACACCACTCTGTCAGGGTCATCTGGCGCTTTGGCAGTTTGGAATAAAGACTGGCCGGGTAAGCTTTTATCCATCTCAGTCTCGCCTAGGCCACTTGACTCTAACACTGTCTGGTGAACATCTACCAATGAAACCTGTGTGTTACAAACGCCCTGTGGGACACCCGCTCCGCTAAGAATCATTGGGATTCCAACTGACTCCTCATGCATAGTCATTTTCGTCCATAAACCATGATGACCATTGAGCTCCCCATGATCTGAAGTGAACAGCACATTGGTATTTTGCATTTGGCCACTGCCTTCTAATGCGCCTAAAACGTCACCGATCAAATCATCCACAAAGCTACACAAACCAAAATAAGAAGCGCGAGCAATGTGCTTTTGCTCCCTGGTGAAATGCTCGTCGTAATCATAATAACTTCTGAATGCATTGAGTACGGGGTGGCGGTATTCGGTTTTATATCCTGCATAACGAGCGGGTGGAATGTGCTTGGGGTCATACATCTCGTACCACTCTTTTGGGCAAGTGAGTGGATAGTGCGGGCGAAGGAAAGAAACGAAAAGTGTCCAAGGTTTGTCATTAGGTTGGCTACCAGCTGTTTTCAACCATTGCACCGAGCGGTCTCGAACACGTCGGTCGTATTCTGTGTAGTCATCCTCACCTGGGCCGATGTGACTAGCAAATGACTCGGTGCTGTAAGGCGTATGGTCTTGTCTTCGAAGAATGCCGTAGACCCATCCTTCGCCACCAGCCACATAAAGCGGCTCGAGTTCTTCATTGAAACCGTTGTTATCTTCAGAGCCTCTGTAGTGCAGTTTACCTATCGATGCTGTTTCATAGCCTGCATCTTGCAAGCGATGCCCCCAACCGGAAGGTGTGCCTGAGTATGGTTGGGCATTTGACCAACAGCGATTATTGAAAACGTATTGTCCAGACTGGAAAGCGGCTCGGGCAGGTACGCAGATTGGGGATGGGGTATAGGCGCGATCGAAACGGGTTCCGCTGTTGGCTAGTTTGTCGATGTTAGGGGTTTGCGCGACGCCACC
>CALKXC010000059.1 GCA_938004025.1 uncultured Leucothrix sp.
TTATTATTTATTATTTATTATTTATTATTTATTATTTATTATTTATTATTTATTATTTATTATTTATTATTTATTATTTATTATTTATTATTTATTATTTATTATTTAGCATTCGGTTTATTAATTTATTATAGCGAAGTCAGGAGATGCAAAAAGTACGCTAACCGCTCTTGCAAGTCGCTCGGCATCAGTGCTTCCTGAAATATCATCTAATGTAACTAACAATTCCTCCTGCAAGCTTTTAGACATCGTTCCAGCAAATAAAAACACATTTAAGTCAAAGATAAGCTGCTCGAATGAATTGTCATCGGTGTAACCTATAAGCCGCTTCAATGGCGCATTCTCACGAAAAATAGATTGCCTCTGCAATACCGATTGTCTTCTGGCAATACTCAAGATCTTTTCATTGCGCACGACCAGGGAGCTTGGTAACAATTCAAACTCAGGCAACACAAGTGGCCTCTGATTACGCGATTTATTCGCGGCAGGGCCAGTTACTGGTAAGTAATCAGCACTGTAATAACCAAAAATAGAAATTTCATCACGAATTCTCTGCCCACCTGACACATCAGAGTAGAAGGGTTTGAAATCGCCACCGTGATTAGACGACTCATGCTCAAGCGGATCCGCTTCAAAAAATCTAAAAAAGTTTGCAGTTTGCAACATTGGCTCGCGAAGCCGACCCTGTGTTGTATCATTCTCCCATGAGTCTTGGTTAACATCTACCGTGATCAGCGTTCTCGCACTGTTATCTGGGTCAACTGTTTTCACAATTTTTAAGGAGTCCCGAACTGTGGAATCCATCAAAATGGCACGAATAACTTCTTTGAAATCACCTCGAACCCCTTGGCCATTGTCTTTAAAAACATTAGCAACCCTTTGTAGGTAGTTAACATTTGGCGTTGACGTGGTAAAACGCTGCATCAATAAGTTGGAGAAAAAATATGGTGTTGTCTTATAATTAGCGAGAATATCCAAAGCATCAGAAATATCCTGATCTCCTGACTGGCCAGCTGGTATGGTTTTACCGAGAAACGTTTTTGAACCTTGGTGATGATGGTTTTCCCACATAACCAGACGCCCGTCATTAGTTCCGCCATTGGCAGAGAAGAAACTCTGGCTATTCCGTTTTGGAAGCGGAGCAAGTCCCGTAAACACCCTGGCAAGTTGCGTAATGTCATCATTAGTATAGTTCTCCACTCTATTACCATTACTATCGGTAACAAAGCGCGACCCTGAATTTATATCATAGACGCCTATTGAAAACAGCTGCATGACTTCACGAGCATAGTTTTCATCTGGAAAGATTCCTAAAGACTCATCACCTTTATCATTTTTCATATGCGATAGCATGGAGGCCATGACTGGATTATAGGTAATATTTTCGAGCAAATCTCGGTGAGTTCCAAAGGCGCTGTTTCTCAACACTTCACGATAAGAAGTACTGCTCCGCCAACCGTGGAGATTGTCGCTACTGTAAGCAGGCATTATCTGGTACAAAGCCCAAGCCATTCGAGAAAGCAGTTGGCTCTCCCCCATCACAGCTTGATGCCACCATGTGTGCTCGCGATAGTAGCGAGGGTTTTGAAGGAGGGTGTCGCTTGCATGATTACTGACGTTAGACTCCTCTCCGTCTCGGAGTAACATCTCCATGCCCAAATCCAAGGGAGAAATGTTAGGCCTTGTAAATTGATCATCAATCCATTCGTTGAATGCGGCATCGCGACCTATCGCTTTTATCCGACTAGCAAGAGCTGTCACCGTATCGACTGTAGGGCCGAAAGTTGCTTGAGATAAAAAATGAGATGCTTGGATGTAACGGACGTAATTATTCGCTAGAGCATTCTTAACAGAAACATCTGCAATAGCAGGTAAAGAATGAAAGACAGTAACACTTATTAAACATGCGATTGATAAGCGTTTACCTATAGCTAATTTAGAATAAATTTTTTTAAACATACGGGGGTATATCCTATTATTTTTATTTTATTTAAGTTGAATTTAAGATTAATATAAAATATCTCATTAATTCAATGATTAAAGTATACATGAAAATAAATATTTAACCCCACCAGTGATCGGAAAAAATATATTTTTTACAGTTAACTCTTGAAGCAACACCTCAAAAAACATAGTCACTGCCAGTAGCTTCGCCAATACCAATACTGTCAAGGTGCATAGTTTTTTACAATATGCGCCCTGATACTTACACTTACTTAGACAAATCCAACTGATAAATAGCAAACCCATCAGCATCCGTTGTCCCAGTCGCTTTCAACTGCATCAACCCTTTAGCAAACTCAGCTGCTTCAGGTAATGGCGAAGATCTCAAGTTCACAACAACCGTGTCATTAATCGCCTTGAAGCTCCAGTTACCATCCGCTGAAGGGTCAAACCCATCTGCATTCGCTTTAGCTTTCTCAGTAATGTAATCCGCAACGACTTGACGGTTTTCATTAGGTGCTTTAATCGCAACGTTTTCACCATTAACGCTTGGGAAGTTACCACCACCTGATGCGCGATAGTTGTTAGAAACCACTAAGAATGACTGCTCATCATCAATCGCTTTGCCATCAAACATTAAGTCAACAATACGATTCGCTTCTGCGTTAGCCACCGAGCCATCTTTGTTGTACTTGGCAGCTTCCGTTAGATCGATTTGATACGTCACACCATCGATAACATCAAAGTTATAACTTGGGAAATCAGCATTGATCAGTGACTGAGCTTCTGTGCTTGCCGCGTCAATCTGATTGAATTGACCTGCTGACATTTCTAACCACTCACGAACCTGTGCACCGGTCAACTTTAGGATCTGCAAGGTATTTGGATAGATGTACATGTCGGCAACGTTGCGATAGGCGATGTCACCTGCTGGAACGTTTGTGAAGTCAGCTGAACCCTGACGACCTGCACGGAAAGGCGCTGCCGCTGAAAGTACTGACAAACCGTCAAACTCAGTGCCCTTAATGATTTGCTTGCCGTACCAAATCTGCGCATCACTTACGATCTGAATCGAAGGGTCGTCCTGCGCTAAGGCAAAGAAACTATTAACGGGCGCAGCGATCTTAGCAAACGGCTTGCTGACCCACTCATTTGTTGCTTCGTGCTCTACGGCAACGGATGCAGCAACGGCTTCATCTGATGCAACTTCTTTGACTGAACGAAGCTCCGTTTTGAAGTCTGCAACAGTCCATTTACCGCCTTTGTAAGCCAAGTCTAAATCGATCAAGCCGATGTGGTTCGCCCAAAACCCTGGCATAACCGCTGGAATGCCGTTGATGCTGCCTTTAACGTTATCAACTCCCTGCTTTTCAAATCCGTTGTACGCTTTTCCACCGGGGAACAGGCTGTGCGCATGTCCAAACATGATCGCATCGATGCCTTTAACTTTAGAAAGGTGGTAAGTCGCATTTTCCTGCATGGCCGTGGCGTCGCCCACTTCAAGACCTGAGTGAGGAATCGCCACAACGATATCAGCACCGTTTGCCTTCATTTGAGGCACGTATTGCTTAGCCATTTTAACCATATCCTTACTAATCACTTTGCCAGTAAGGTTCGCTTTGTCCCAGTTCATGATTTGTGGTGGTACAAAACCTATGAAGCCCACTTTCAGGTTGTGCTCAGTTCCATCGGTCGCTTTTAATGTCTGCTCAGTAATCAAGAAAGGCTTATAAACCGGTATGTCATTGCTCTCATCATCATCGCCATCATCAATAAACACATTGGCACTGATATAAGGGAACGCTGAGCCAGCTAATGATTTCCCAAGGAATTCGAGACCATAGTTAAACTCGTGGTTTCCGATATTCCCCACGACATAGCCCAAAGGATTCATAGCTTTATACGCAGGATGTACTTGGCCGTCTTTTAGACCCGTACGCGCCATGTAGTCTCCCATCGGGCTACCTTGCAGCAGGTCACCGTTATCCACTAAAAGGCTGTTGGTTACTTCGGCTCTCGCTGCTTTGATCAGCGTAGCGGCTTTTGACAGACCAAGTTTCTCACTAACTTTTCCAGTGAAGTAATTGTAATTCAAAAGATTCATGTGAACGTCTGTGGTTTCCATTAGGCGCAGCTTGAGCTGGGTGTTCTCAGCAGTTCCATCTGCATAGCAAGCACCAGAAACGGTTAGCAAAGCAGCCGCAACCGCTGTACTAAGTGGAGTAAAAAGCTTTCTCATAACACATTCCTTTTGTTAATTTACTGGGGGTTTAGTCGTCTTCGGCCGTCGTAATGCAATCTCCTAAATACTTTAAGAAAGTCGTAATTAATCAAAAATCTTCGGTAAGAGGAACTGACACATCTTGTTCAGAAATCATCTTTAAGAACGCAGCAATATCGCTGTAACTTTTATTGATATGGCGTAGTGGCTGCGCTATCGAACCCAACACCATAATGTGATTAGTATTGGGGTAATAACGCGTACGCACATCAACACCATTAATCGCTAGTTCTTCCGAGAACGTTTTAGAGTGATAAGGCAGTACACGCTTATCATTAGCACCTGACAACAATAATGCCGGTGCAAGTCCTGGTTTGATGTAATCAATCGGCTGTGAGCGCTTTCCTGCACCGTCAAACACACCCACGATTTCGGTGTATTCAAGCGTCAAGTCGTATGGACCTGCTAATCCAATCATGCCGACCACATCCGCTGAAACTCGGTTACGTTGGAAGTAGCTGGTATCGGTGTAAAGCAACGAGGCAGTGTGGCCACCTGCAGAGTGCCCCATCAGCACAATCTTATCCATGTTGCGACCAAAGAGGTTTTCAGAGCGAAGCTCAGCCTGCTTTACGGCTTTTGCAACGTCTTCTATAAAGACAGGAAAACTCACCACTGGGTAAAGCTGATAATCGGGGATAATCACCGCATGCCCTAACTGAGTCAGTGCGTGACCAATAAATTTATAATCCTTTTTGGTACCCGAACGCCAAGCACCACCATAGACAAATACTACGGTTGGCTTGCCTTGATCAACGTTTGGACGATAAACATCCATCGCTTGCCTCGGTAACTTACCGTATTGCACAGTTTTTACCGTGTAATGATTCGTTTGCAATGAGCCATTGATTTGATCAGCAGGGTTGATGGAACAAGCCGTAATGGAGAAAGTTGAAAATGCGAGCAGTGCCGCTAACAAGCTTAGTCGAATGCCTTTTGTATGCATGATTAATCCAGTGGTTGTGATAGGGTGCTTTATCCAACAGTTTAAGACATTTAGCCACTGAGAGTTGCACTTTTTATATGAACACAGGTTTTTTGAATAAGGTATCTCCCTATTGGTTATTAGTACTAACCACACTGTTTTGGGCTGGGAACTTCAATGTTGGCCGAGCGATTTCTGAAGAGGTTCCGCCGCTTGGGTTATCATTTTGGCGTTGGACGGTGGCCTTTGTAATTTTGCTACCGTTTGCCTACAGGCCAATGCAACAACAATGGCCTGCATTAAAACAGCATTTCAAAATCGTATTTGTATTAGCACTATTTGGCGTTGCCGCCTTTAACAGTTTGGTTTATCTCGCGCTACAAACCACAACCGCGATTAATGTGGCAATGATCCAGTCCACTTGCCCTATTCTTATTATAGTTTTATCGACCGTTTTTTGGGGTGCTAAGGCTGGCACTCAGCAATGGTTAGGAGTGATAATTTCCTTAGTCGGCGCAGGTGTTATTCTAATTCGTGGGGACTTAACCGTTCTGACTAACCTTGACTTTAAAGCGGGTGACTTATGGATGTTAGCTGCGGCGATTTGCTGGGCGATCTATACAGCCCTATTACGTAAATTACCTGCGGAGTTGAAAGGCTTGCCGTTTTTAGGTTACTCCATGTTACTCGGCGTTATGATGATTTTGCCGTTTTACCTAGCTGAAACCCTCAG
>CALKXC010000060.1 GCA_938004025.1 uncultured Leucothrix sp.
AGCCTGAAACTCAAAAGTATCTAGCATGGCATATTCGCATCCACGACGTTTCGCTTCTTCTTCAGCCAGTTTAATAATTTCAGCAGCCAGTGAATTATTGCGACTTTTTTCATCAACCCAAAGGAAGCCTATATCAAGGTAGTTCCAGTAGGTCTTCCCGGTTAGTCCTCCTACCACTTTACCTTCTTTGTCTCGGCAATAAACTGATAACGCTTTGTGATCATCCGGTACAAATTGCGCGTTGTATTTTCGAGTTTCATCCATAATGAATTGATCTATTTCATCATCTGGGCGTTCAAGAATTTCAAATTCCATTGCAAGCTCCTCTAAAAAAGCTCTCAAGCAATCTGGCTTTTCCTGTTTGGAAATTTTACCAAATTCATCGCCACTGCGTTCCCAAACAGAACTAACACCAAGCCTAAGACGTTCAAAACACCCCAAGTATACCCTTCATAAATCGATGAGATGCCTAAAGCAATAACAGGAAAAACCACCGTAGCATAAGCGGCTTGGTTAGCGCCGATACGATTCACTAACGTTAGGTAAGCAGTAAACCCAACCACCGATGCGACAATAGCCGACCATAGCAGACCGTATAAATACTCTGGACGGCCATCCCAGGTAATCGGTATCTGAGAAACAATTAGAATACCCAGCAAAATGACCGCGCCATAGGACATTCCATAAGCAGTGCTAGTCAAAGGGTTAATCCCATTTTTGTTGTGCCTAACCGTAATCATATTGCCTAAGGAGAAGCTGAAGGTTCCGAGTGCAGACAAGCCGATCCCTAACAACAATTCCCCTGAAGCTGACGTTTGCTCCAGTTCTTTCCAAAACAGTAAAACCAAACCCGTTATGCCAATGAGACCGGCCCAGTAAACCGCCTTATTAGGCTGCACACCCCAGAAAACTCGATTATTTATCGTGTTAAAGAAGATAGCAGATGAGAAAACGATAGAGAGCAATCCGCTGGCCATGTATTGAGAGGCAACGTAGAAACAAATGAAGTTAAAGCAGAAAAGGCAAATGCCTTGTAGGAAAAACCAGAGATGGTCGTTTCGGCGAACTTTCTGCAATCGCCCAGTAAAAAACAATATCGGAAACAGTACTAATCCAGCGATTAGGAAGCGGTAAAAAACCGAAACTACGCTGTCAACAGGACCGTTTTGCATTGCTATAGCGATCCACGAAGTGCCCCACGCAAAAAGCGTAATAATGTATAAAAAGGCCGTCATTGCTGCTACTCATGGGAATGAATCCGTAGTGTAGAGTAGCAGCAATTCAATAGCGACAACCTAATGGTTTCTGTCACTCATTTGGTAAGCGACGCTCTGAATCATTGGACAATTCAGTTGACCATAGGAGCAAAAGATACAACAGTCACCCGGCTTTTCTGCGTGATCCTTTTTGCAGTTGTAACAATGAAATGACCTTTCACAAAAGTTTCTGGGCATCATCATCGTTTGCTTGTGATTACAGCTGGGACAGGTTACCACCGTGCTCAGCTCGACTTTTTCATGTAATTTATTACTCATCTAATTTTAAACTTTTTAATTTTAAACAGGGACACCACAGCCAATCAGCTCAAAGCTGATAGCATTTTTTTGGAATCCAGTTAAATTAGCGTGCCTCGATAAATGAACCGCTTTCGAAGCAATCGCTAGAAAAAGTTAGAGGCGCTTTGGAGGTTTTAGATGGAGAGGGTGAATAATCGGAACCCCTGAAAATCGGTAGTCAGTCTCAAAGTCAAACTGACCGTTCGAGGGGATGTTGAAATTATGGAATAATACCGCTTTAAAATAGTGCCCAGAGCACAAGCCACAATCACAGTGCTTATCACAGCCTTCTTTTTCTTGGTGATCGATAGAATGCGTATCGGTTTCGTCATACGCCGTATGTGTGGGTGCTTCCATCGACATTGATAGCGCCGCCATCGTTGAAACCATTTTCGCGCCAGCAATAGCATTGGCTTGAAAAGATATAAGTAACAAAAAGATTGTAAATAGGCGCGCCATGCAAAGCATGCTAGTTCAATTTCTACTCACCTGTCAAACCCCTATTCCCAAAGGAATTGACCTATCTGTACATTGAGGTAATCTCACAATCCTCTTAACTCAAGTTAGATATGGCGGCCTATGACTCAACAACTTCATTCAAGATATCCCGCAATTTCTGATCTTGCAGAGAAAGCAAAAAAACGCATCCCACACTTCGCTTGGGAATACTTAGACAGTGGAACCGGCATTGAGGACGGGATAAAACGCAATCGCGAGGCCTTTTCAAACGTCACCTTCACACCAAAGTTTATGCAGGGTAGATTCGAACCCGACACCAGCACCACCTTATTTGGCACTCAATACGCTCTGCCGTTTGGGGTCGCTCCTGTTGGTTTAACCGGTTTGATGTGGCCAGAAGCAGAAAAAATACTCGCACGTGCTGCAGGGCAGTATCGAATCCCCTACAGTCTGAGTACAGTTGCAACAGAAGCTCCGGAAGCTATCGGCCCGCTGGCTGATGGCATGGGATGGTTTCAGCTCTACCCACCGCATCAAGAAAGCTTGCGTCAAGATTTACTGAAGCGGGCGAAAGACTCTGGCTTTACAACGCTTTTAGTCACTGCCGATGTTCCTGTTGGCAGCACCCGTGAAAGGCAGCGTCGAGCAGGTGTCACCGTACCGCCAAAAATTACTCCTCGCATGCTTTATCATGTAGCGCTCCGACCGCATTGGGCCTTGGCAACCTTGCGCTATGGGCAGCCCGCGTGTCGTGGGCTTGAAAAATATCTTGATAGCAAAGACATGCAGCACATGAATGAATTCATGGCTAAAGAACTGGCAGGGACTTTAGATTGGGATTACCTGAAAGCGGTTCGTGAGGAATGGGATGGGCCTATCGTGCTGAAAGGCATTCTTGATCCTGAGCAGGCCAAAGTAGCTGCTGAAATGGGGCTAGACGGCATTGTCGTTTCCAACCATGGTGCACGCCAGTGTGATGGTCTTGCCGCACCCCTTGACGTTTTGACCGCGATAAAAAAGGCGGCGGGTGATGATATGAGTGTGATTTATGACAGCGGTGTTCGAACTGGCCTAGATATCATTAGAGCACTCGCGATGGGTGCAGACTTTGTCATGATGGGCCGGCCCTTTATGTATGGCGTGGCTGCGCTAGGTGAGGCCGGTGGCGCACACGCTATTGAGATCCTTCGAGACGATCTAAAGAACAATATGATCCAACTAGGTTGTGCTCGAATCGATGAATTATCCGCGCGGTTGAGATAAAGCAGTAGCTCTCTCTAGAATACGCAAACGGCTCTGAAATTCACTACGATCAACATAACAGCCCCTGAGATGACGTCTTCCCGTTGGTTCAAAGGCCTGACGACCATGCAGCACCCGGCGGTTATCAAATACCGCCATAGTTCCCTCATCCAATCTAAAATTAATTCGGTATTTTTCCAGCCTTAATCGTGCCATCAAAGCACGATAAGCAATGTAATAGTCATGCATTATTGCTTCAGGTAAATCAAAAATACTCGCGAGGTGTGCGTTGTACTTAAGCTCAACGATATTTCCGTTATGATCGAGGTTAATAACAGGGTGATGATGGCGAATATCGTGTGCATCGTCATGAAAACGGAAAGGCACGGCAACAGTAGACAGTAAATTAAAGTGTTCCGGAGCTTCATCTCGCATATCTTCTAAAACTCGCAAGCCATCTGCAAAGACTGACTCTCCACCGTCACTATCATTGGCTAAACAATGTAAAAACTGATAACCCGGAGGCGTTTCAAAGTTCGACAAATCGGTGTGTAAAGGCAATGCCAACGAGGTGTATGCCAAGTTGATTGGCTTAGGTTCTGATTTTACTTCAAAGGTCACACCAAAGTTGGTTTGACGCTGATAATCAATGCGATTAGCAATCTCATCCAACGCTACTTCTGTCGCGGGCATGCCTTTTACTAAACTCAAACCATCCTGATCTAACTGCTTCATCCAATTAAACAAAACGTCATCGTCTTGCAGCAAGTCGAGATAGTTAGCAGCGTTTATATTGCCTAAGAAAGTGTGGTCCCAGCTCTTCGCTCTAGGTTGATTGTCAGGTGCCAAATCACCAGCGTAGGCGTGCTGTCGAAGCCATTGACCTTCAAATACACTTCGATGCTCACCTTCAGACCAATTTATGATGAGTTGATCATTATCAACAGCTAACTCAACTGCATGAATATCTTCACTCACACTGAGCTGATCAAACACCCTTTCTTGAGTGTCAGGGTGCAATGTTGAGGGGCAGTTATCTCTCAACCAGAGGTAATGAAAGTGTGAGCTTTTACTATCACTCCAAGTCAAATCTAATCCATGCTCTCTGCTACTAACAGACTCTAAAACAGCAGTAAATTGAGTAGATAGCGACATAAGAAATACTCGATAATGGACTTAAAAAATCAATATAAATGAATAAGCAATAAAGCAGTAAATGACAAATTTGGTGCTTTCTAATAAGCTAGGCTAATGCTAAATATTGACGAGCCACTGCCGCCTTTAAACTGGTTAAAAACCTTTGCAACTGCTGCCGAAGTATTAAATTTTACGGCTGCGGCAAAGTCTTTAAACATGACGCAATCGGCTGTGAGCCAACAAATTCGCTTGCTGGAAGATCATTTACAACAGCCGTTATTTCACCGTGAACACAAAAAACTCACCCTAACGAATACCGGCATGGCTTATTTACCTGCCGTTCAAGAGGCACTTGAACTTATCCAACGCTCCACCCGGGACATATTCTCACCAGTAAAATATGGAACGCTGACTTTGCAGGTCAATACAGCATTTCTATTGTTATGGCTTGCTCCACGCGTTAAAGAGTTTACTCATCTTTATCCTGATATCACGCTGCGATTTATAAGCATCAACTGGGATAACGACAGGCTCGGCATGTCGACTGATTTAATTATTAGCCATGGTCGAGGCACTTGGCACAATGTTGAGATGCATCAATTGCTTACGCCAAAACTTCGTCCTTTTTGCTCACCTAAGATTGCTAAACAAATAAAAAATGGAGCGACGCTGAACGACTTCGCATTAATTGATGTCATTGGTAACCATCAACAATGGAATGACTGGTTGAAAGCAACTGGAAATATTGCGCCGAACAAACACGTCAAACATCAAGTAGATACCGCTGCTGCATCTGTTCAACTAGCTATTCAGAGTGTTGGGGTCTGTTTGGCTTATGATGAGTTGGCTGCTAAAGAAGTCAGTAATGGCAGCTTGGTAGCACCTTTTGATGAGTATGTTGAAACCGTCGACAACTATTATTTAATTCACAATACAGATCGGCCACTGAGCAAGACGGCTACTGTTTTTAAGGATTGGCTTTTAGGAGACTGTAACTAATTTTGTGTAACTGCTTATCAACAGCTACTCTATTGAGAGTGCAAGGATAGGCAGATGCAAATGAACAAAAAAGAGCTTGAAGCTTTCGCAAAGGAAGCAGCCAAAGGCATTAAAACGCCTGAGGATTTGAACGAATTCAGCTTAATGCTGAAGAAAATTACCGTTGAAGCAGCGTTGAATGCTGAGATGGATGAGCATCTCGGCTACGAGAAAAATCAAAAATCTCCTTCGCCGAACAGCCGGAATGGCAAGAGTTTCAAACGCGTTAAAACTGAAGATGGTGAGTTTGAACTTAATACCCCTCGGGATCGTGATGGCTCCTTTGAACCCAAACTAGTAAAAAAACACCAATCTCGTTTCACCTCCATGGACGATAAGATTCTGTGGCTTTATGCACAAGGCATGAGCACCCGTGAAATCGTCAATGCTTTTCAGGAGTGGTATGGGGCTGAGATCTCACCGACGCTGGTTTCGCGGGTGACTAATGCAGTTATAGAGCAAGTAATTGAGTGGCAGTCACGCCCACTTGATGCGGTTTACCCCATTGTTTATCTCGACTGTCTGGTCGTAAAAATCCGTCAGGATAAGCGAGTCATCAATAAGTCAATTTTCCTAGCACTGGGTATTAATCTGGAAGGCCAAAAGGAACTGATGGGACTATGGATTGCTGAGAACGAAGGCGCTAAGTTCTGGTTGAACGTCCTCACTGAGCTTCAGCAACGGGGTGTTGAGGAT
>CALKXC010000061.1 GCA_938004025.1 uncultured Leucothrix sp.
GAACGTGCACCGGGTGTTAGCGCGGAAGAAATTGCCAGTTTGACTGAGGGTGAATTAGTTATCCCAGACAATGTGCCTGAAATGACCTTTTAAACAGATCGAAAACACCCCTACTCATTAGGGGTGTTTTAGTTTGATATAAACTTATACCGCTTCAGCCATCGCTTGCGGCTCCGCATTAGAAAGCGACTTTCGCTTATTTTTTACGGCTTTTTTACCTTCTTCTAGCTGTTCCTTAAAGTAACTTTTCCAATGATTCGCATCGAAATCATCAAAGGTTCCACCCGCTTCAAAATGCCTGATGAAGACTTGGCCAGTTGCATAAATAACAGCGCCGGAAGCAACGGTCATCCCAATACCACCCCCAATCGTTCCTATACCAGGAATTATTTTTGCGAAGCTGCTAAGACCTACAACCGTCAAAACTGGAATTGAACCACTAACGAGAGAGGTCACTAATGTTTTCCCCAGCTGCTCATCAAAACTTACGTCGTAATGTGTGCTCAAACTTCTTAACAAGTTGAGCTGAGTCCCTGTAAGGGCTGCTATGTCAAAAAGTGGGGCGGGTAACAAACCCAAGGTCATCCCCGCTATCATGTGCATTTTCACCGTGTTTTGCGCAACAGCCTGTTTGTTTTTTAGCGAGCTACCCAGCAGTTTGACTTCTATTTCTTGAATCTTGCTGGTTAGCTCTTCAATTAAGGTATTTTGCTCTGCAGTATCACCCACCCTATTTTCCATATGCTTAAGCTCACTGCTTAATGTTTCGATCAATTTGGCATGATCATCCGAAATTGCCAACGCTTGATTTTTTTGATCAAGCTCAATGTTAAGTGCATCGATTAGCGCTGCTTGCTTTTTTACTTTTTCTGAGAGAGTGGGCCTTTTCTTTCGAGAAACAGGTGTACTGCTAGATGTCTGCTTTGTCTCCTCTGCCATGCTGCTATCCTCCAATGGGTGTTTAAAAACGCACTGAGTACTCTCCCATGAATAACAAGCCTTTACTAAATAGATGTAACAATTATTTACAAATTTTGGGCAGCTCACCCAATGAATTCAACACTGCATCGGGGTTCGAATCTCGTATATCCTCGCCGTGGTTATAACCATAGCTCACACAAACAATCCCAAAACCTGCCGCTCGAGCTGCTTTAACATCCGTTTTCGAATCTCCAACCATTACCGCATCTTCCGGCCTTACGCCAAACTTCTCGGCAGCGTGCAAAAGCGGCAGAGGGTGAGGCTTTTTCTCAGGGAGTGAATCTCCGCTGAGAACAATCTCAAAGCGGTCAGCCAACCCTAGACACTTCAACAATGGGATAGTAAAAGCCTCCGGCTTATTAGTCACACAGCCGATAGTAAGATCAGGAATAGAAGTAAGATGATCTAAGCCCTCTAAAACACCGGGATATAAACGGCTACGTATCGACACATTTTCTGAGTAAATAGACATGAAGATACCCATCGCGCGATCAAGCAATTCGCTAGAAGGATGCCCCTCCATATCATTTACCAACGCCCTTTCGACTAGGCGTTTAGCGCCATTGCCAACCCAACTTCTTACCGCAGCCTCTCCTCGTTCGGGCAGGTCACACTGATTCATCGTTTCATCGATGCAAAATGCAAGGTCCGGCACGCTATCGACCAAAGTTCCGTCGAGATCAAGCAGTATCAATTTAGGTTTAAACATATTCGAGGCCATTATTGCTAGGCTAAAATTATAGATTAAAGAGTCACGATTCATCACAAAAATCAGGGTTAATCTAAATGAGAATTATTTTCATTTAATTCTACAAACGGTATTGCGAATCATTCCCATTTGCAATAACATTCTTTTCATTACTCCCCTATTGAGAAGACAAATGCTAAATAAAAACAGTGCAATCCTCCTAAGTAGCCTCATGCTAGTCAGCAGCTTTGCTTCCGTTCATGCAGCCGATGAAGAGGTTAATCTTTATTCAGCACGTAAGGAACAGTTGATAAAGCCTTTGTTAGATAAGTTTACTGAGCAAACCAAAATTAACGTTAATCTAGTCACAGGCAAAGCGGATGCCTTGTTAAAACGTTTAACAACCGAAGGGAAAAATAGCCCAGCCGACCTATTGATTACGACAGATGCAGGGCGACTACACCGAGCAGTCGCGGCGGATGTTGTTCAGCCGGTTAAGTCAGACGTACTTGATGAAGCGATTCCTGCACATCTTAGAGATCCCGACGGCCTTTGGTTTGGCTTATCGTTACGCGCACGCCCTATCTTTTATGTCAAAGGTAAAGTAGATCCTGCTGAGCTTTCTACCTATGAGGCCTTAAGTGATCCAAAATGGAAAAAGCGCATTTGCATACGTTCCTCTGGCAATATTTACAACCAGTCACTTGTCGCTTCGATGTTAGCAACAAGTGACAAAGATGAAGTCGAAACATGGGCTAAAGGTTTCGTCGCTAATTTCGCACAGCCACCTAAAGGCGGCGACCGTGACCAAATTAAAGCAGCAGCAGCCGGTATTTGTGATATCGCCGTCGCCAACACTTATTACTATGGCGGCATGTTAAAAAGCAAAGATGCTAAGCAAGTTGAAGCTGCTAGCAAGGTTGCAATTTTCTGGCCTAACCAAGATGGTCGTGGCACCCATGTTAATGTCAGTGGTATTGCGATGACTAAGGCGGCTAAAAATACAGATAACGCTAAGCTTCTTATGGAGTTCTTAGCCAATGAAGAATCTCAGGCTTGGTACGCGCAAGCAAACGATGAGTTTCCCGTGCGTGAAGGCGTCGCTTGGAGCGACAGCATTAAGCAATGGGGCGAATTTAAAGCTGACGACCTTTCATTAGCGAAACTTGGTGAAAACAATGCGGATGCCGTTCGCTTGATGGATCGCGCCCGCTGGAAGTAGCCTCAAATATTTTAAATAATTTTTGCTCTCCTTGGTGCCTGCTGATACTCAGCAGGCATTTTTTGTCTATCGAAAATCAGTTTCCTTTAGCGCTAAGTAACGCATCAGGCAACTTTGTCTACGCAATCATTGCTGCAAGCAATATCGCTAGGGATTTCGACAGGCTTTTCAAAATCTCTCTCACTCATCAACGGCTTCTGATGATTTACGTTGCTTTGCTTCTTCACCGTTTTTACCCTAGCTTGCGGGAGCAATGGTATCTGGTTATGAAGTAGTAAAGTTAATCCATCACGGGTCAGCCCTATATCTTTCAACTGATGATCACTTAGGTTTTTATACACCTTCCAATCATAATGCGATTTTAAGCTTTCCTGAAATTTCTGCTTCATTGCTTTGAATAAGTTTCCACTGGCACGCCACAAGCGACTTTCAGCTTTTTGGCTCACAGGCTGAGGCTCATTACTCGCTGAACCTGTTAGCGGCATACTACGATCTATAAAAATGTTTCTGTACCACCAAATCATTTTCTACCTCGTGCGCTAGGCGCAATGTGTTAACGAGGGTTAAGAATAGCGACGGACAGGATTTGCCACAAACCAGAATATATGTGATTATGAATTAGAATATCTAAGGTATAGAATTTGTGAAACGCCAACTTCCACCACTCAATAGCTTGCGAGCATTTGAGGCAACAGCCCGTCATTTAAGCTTCACTTTAGCCAGTGAAGAATTAAACGTTACGCCAGCAGCTGTGAGTCAACAGGTGAAAATTTTGGAGGATTATTTTGACGTCGTATTGTTCAAACGCATCACCCGGGCACTCCTGATTACAGAAGCTGGCAAGTCAATACTGCCGCTGTTAACGGAAGGTTTTGACAAGCTGGCCGAGGCTGATTATTTATTACGTAGTCGACAAGCGGACAATGTCATTAGTGTTTCCGTCGCTCCGGTATTAGGAATATGGCTACTCCCTAAGCTGGATAGTTTTAGAAAATTTGCACCAAATTATGACATTCGAATCGATGCATCTGAGTTAGAAGTCGACTTTGTTCGTGAAAATGTAGACCTTGCTTTACGGTTTGGCACAGGGAATTATCCGGGATTAGTTTCTGAGTGCCTTTTTGATGAGCAAATGATTGTTGTCTGCAGCCCAGCGCTATTAGAAGGAGAGCATCCGTTAACTTCACTCCAAGCTATTCAACATCACACCTTGTTACATAGCACTTGGCGCTTTGAAAAAGACTTCGGCGCTAACTGGAGAATGTGGCTTAAGGTAGTGGGTTTAGATGATGTTGATGCAGAACGTGGCCCGCGATTCAACCTTGACGGAATGATCTTGCAGGCGGCAGTAGAGGGTCAGGGTTTAGCATTAATAGATCAGTCATTGGCATCAGCTGAGATAGCCAAAGGAAACCTAATTCAACCCTTTGCCGAATGCATTGGTGGAAGTGGTGTGACGGGTTTGTGTTATTACTTTGTCTACCCTGAAGCTCGGCGTGAAGACCCTAAAGTGATTGTTTTTAAGAACTGGTTGGCGACAGAATTGGAAACCATTCAGGCGAGTTGATCAATCAAAATTCTTTTGGCCAACCTAAACCGTTATAGGATTCCCCTACTCGACATGGACATTAATTCTTCCATCAGTGGTAAATCGTTATAGCGTTGCAACGATAGACAGTCAGCAAACTCAGGTAATTCACGCCCTAAAAGCGTACGCGCACATAAATCGCCAGATGCACAAGCCGCCATCGTACCAAACCCTGACAGTGCGCCCACTACATAAGCACCTTCAACATCCATTTTGCCAATTAGAGGCCAGTTCTCGTCCGTTAGCGTGTAGTACCCACCATAATGATGCATTTTACTGGGTAGTTTCTCATAGTAGGTTTTTAGCCCCGGATTGAGTCTCGCAGCACCGCGCAGCACGATTTCAGGAAAATTATCATAAAGCTGTGGCGTTCGGCTAAGTGAAGTTTCAGACATATCGTTATACGCCCAACCGAGTTTCACCCAGCGACCATGATCGCCACCATCAGGTCGACAATGAATGGCCCCCTGCATGTTTTCTGTCAGCCAGGCATAATCTTCGTCAGCCGCTAACAACTCACGTTCCTCATCATTCCAGTCAATCAGCTGATCATCCAGATCAATCGAGAACGGCATCACTCTTGGTATCACCCCCGCCGTATCTTCAAATGCAATCTTCTGTTGCAGGGTATTTCTCACTGGCAAACTTGTGCCAAGCATTTCAGCGATGTCATTGATGAATGGGCCCGCAGCATTAACGATATGATCCGCTTGAATGCTAACTTCTGAATTATTTAAGAACACCTGAAAACCGTCTGTTTTATCAATCGATACCAACTCTCCGGTAACACGGACTCCACCGAGGCTTTTGAAATAATCCAACATGTGCTGCCCCATTTGCTGACCGCTAATATCACCCGCACGGCGTATATGAATCAGCGTTTTTATTTCAGGATCGTACGAGGGAAACGTTTGGCGTATCAGATCTTGGTTTCGCAGCACATCCACACCGGTTGGTGCCATTTGCCACTCTTTGCTGATGGGCGCTTGGTAGTTACCACTGGCAGTTTCATGCACTCTAATTAGGTCTTTTGCGGCTTGGCCGTAGCCAACCACCAATTCATTCATCAGCTGATCAGGGTCATCAGAACGCGTAACAAGGGTGTAACCGCGTCTATTCATATTAATCCTATTGCCGCTTTCTTCAGCAATGGTTTCCATCAGGTCGATACTGTGATCAGTGAAGGCCGTCATTACTGGATGAGGCCACCAATTTCGGTAATTCTCACCAGACTGCGCAGAAGTGAGTGACATTGGCTGACCAGAATCGATTAGAATAACGTTGAGATCTGGCTGGTGCTTTTTCAGATAATAAGCAGTTGAAATGCCGATAATTCCAGCTCCAATCACTAGAGTGTTACACGCCTGTTTTTTCATAATCAAAGATGCACCATTGCCAGAGTTTATTCGAGTGTAGTATAGGTAGGTATCTGTGAAAACCTGAGGCAGGCAAATCATGAATTTAGACTTCGTAAATTTATCCGACTACCCT
>CALKXC010000062.1 GCA_938004025.1 uncultured Leucothrix sp.
CACCAACTTAGAGAGTATCGCGAAGGCGACAGCATTAGGCAAATAGACTGGAAAGCGACTTCACGAATTCGCAAGGTTATTTCACGTGAATATCAAGATGAGCGCGATCAAGAAGTTATATTCTTACTTGATTGTGGACACCGCATGCGAGCGATGGATGATGACTTATCTCACTTTGATCACACGCTTAATGCCCTATTGATGCTCTCATACGTAGCGCTTCGCCAAGGCGATGCAGTGGGCTTAAGTACATTTGGTGGCAGCAGTCGCTGGGTGAGCCCTAAAAAGGGTTACCACACGATACAACGCATACTCAACACGACTTATGACTTACAGCCCGGTACAGATGCGCCTGACTATACTCAAGCGGCAAGTGATCTTTTAATACGTCATAAAAAGCGCGCCTTAGTGATTATCTTAAGCAACGTGCGCGATGAAGACAGTGCCGAACTTCAGGCTGCGATGCGTTTGTTAAAACGCAGACACCTAGTGCTGCTGGCTAGCCTCAGAGAAAAACCGTTGGATGACACACTTAAAACACCGCCAAAGGATATCGATGAAGCGTTAAGAACAGGCGCAACCCACCATTACTTGCAACAACGCAAAGCGGCAATGGATGCCCTAGTTAACCAAGGTGCGATCGCGGTAGATGTCCTTCCAGAAAAGCTGGGACCATCACTAATAAACAGTTACCTCAATATCAAAAGTAGCGGGAAGCTGTAGCGGTAGAACTTAATGAGACTCAACCTAACAATATATTAAAGATTATTTTTAGTATTGCTAAATCGAGCCTCACCAAGTAAGTAACCGATTCCATGGAGTGGTGTGCTGGTTGACTTTCATCGCGGATAGTATTTTCATACTAAGTCTTCCAACCTCGGGGCACGGTTAGCGCTGTTTAAACCAAGTTTATGCAAGTGGGCCTGGTCGAGCTACAGAGCAAAAGCTACCTATGGACGCAGTACAAACAACGTTAAAACGGTTTTAGATAAATGAATGCTTCGGGGGCTAATAGAAGCAATTTATATACCTTTTCAAAACGCGCTTCGTAAAATCCTTTTTACCTTAAACGTGATCTGCTTGTGCATACGCCACGTCCTTAAATTAACGAACTTCAACCGTTTATCCTTAGCTGGCTATGATGAATTGATAATTTATCGCGACAGTCGGTCACTTGCTTAGAAAAATAGAGAAATATTAGAATATTGAGGCGGATTTTGTGGCTCGTGTTAAACTCATCACAACGACGATAACTTAACAATAAAACCTAATGAAACCAGCCGGAACTACATTTAGACGCCTGATGGCGGGGCTTGTTGCCATCTCGGCCATACTGCTTTTACTCTTTATCTTTTTTGCGACCCGCAGCGTGCTCGATATTTGGGAACGCTTACAGGCCCTACCCGAACCTTTGTTTTATACTTATCTAGCGCTGATCGCCGCCTTTGTACTCGGTGCTGTTTGGCTTATTTATAAATTACTGAAACCGGTTTCTCACACTTCGCTGGGTGAGAACGGTGAAGTTACAGAGGAAAGCGTTCTCGAAGAAATAGCACACGCTGAAAAAGTGGGAATGGACACCGTCGAGTTACGGCGCGAGCTTGAACGGCTTCAAGAACGTAAAGAAAGTGGCACCATCTATGTCGCCTTATTTGGCAACGTTAGCACAGGTAAAAGCTCAATTATTAAAAGCCTGTTACCCGACGCTGATATCGACATCAACGTGAAAGGCGGCTCAACAAAAGAGATCTCGCGATACACTTGGGCTACTAGCTCAGACGACAAGCTCGTACTGACTGATTTACCGGGCAGAAATGAAGCCAGCGGCACATTAGATGAAATGGCGAATGATGAGGCCATCAGAGCGCAAATCGTTGTCTACGTGACCGACTCTGACTTATCCCGCACGCAATTTGAAGACATTCAGGAATTGCTGAGTTTTGGCAAACCCCTAATCGTCGTGTTAAACAAAAGTGACCGTTATAACGAAGAAGAACGGCAGTTGCTCAAGCAACGTTTTGAAGAAAGAATGGCCGATATCAGCCAGACTAAATCGCGCTTGGTGTTTGTGCAGTCTGGCGGCAGAGAAGAAGTGATTCGTATAGATAAAGACGGCAATGAGACGGCGCTAATCAGAACCCGTAAAGCGGACGTCAATGAACTAGCAGAAGCGTTGCAATCTGAGATTGATGAAGAAAGTGATCTGTTAGAAACTCTTCGTGATGCTTCGGTGTTTGTACTGGTCAAGCAAAAATTAGATTCCGAGAAGATAGGCTTCAGAAGGGAAAAAGCTGAAGCGATTGTAAAGAGCAGCACGCGAAAAGCCGTATTAGGCGCAATGGCATCAGTTAGCCCGGGTGCTGACATAGTGATTCAGGGTTACCTAGGCACGCGTATGGTCAAAGACCTTTGTGAGCTCTATGACTCCCCCGTTAAGCAGTTAGATATCGACAAGTTTCTAGACTTTAGCCAAGATCAAATGAAGAAAAGCATTCCCTTA
>CALKXC010000063.1 GCA_938004025.1 uncultured Leucothrix sp.
TGATCCTGTCGGGACTGGTGACAAAAGTGATCGATGAACCCGCTGTGAAACTCGCCAATAGGATAGATCTCAAGGCACGCCACTATGCAAACAGGCTTCAGATGGTGTTTGATAGACAGGTCAACCGATTCGAGAAATGAAATTAAAAACTGTTTGAACCATCACAGTAAGTCGCTGCATCTTGGTTAATAATTGGGGAATGTCCAATAATAACGATCCTAAAAAACACCGCTACGCTCTCAGCAAGTTCCCGCTTGCGGGCCTGCTACGTGATGCTTTGGCGATAGATGGTGTCAGTCTTCTCGACCCCAAGGGCTCCTCAGACCCCCAACTTCTGGAAGTTGCTAAAAAAAACCTCAGCCAGCTACGTAACAACGCAATGGAAGTATTGCAGTCCACCGCATTCCAAGCGCAACTCTCTAACTTTTCAGAGTTACTCTCGGAAACACACTTTTCCGGTGATTGTTATTTTCAAAAGATGCCATCGATCCGCCTATTTATGCCAGGTGCACTCGGTACCAGCTGGCACACAGATAACTGGTATGGCCACGCGGCACAGAGTCGAACGTTCTGGGTCCCTTTAACACCTGTACCCAACGGTGCCGGAGTGCAATTCGTAGACGACCCTGACGTGCTAAATGAACTTGAATCGGGTCTTGGAGGCACGATTGGGCTTGCGGATATAAATCGCATATGCCAGCGCCACGCCACTGAAGTCACAGCTCAACCCGGTGAATACCTGAGCTTTAACGCTCGTACTTTGCACGGCAGTGTTGAAAACATCGCCGGGCACTTTCGCTGCTCGATAGATTTTCGAGGCACATCAGTAAATGCGGGTGTGGGCAACAAGCCCTTGAGTAACTATCGGATCATCGAGCAAGGTGCAGCGCGTGAGGCAGTCCAGCAAATTAATTCGCGTTTGGCTGTGAAATACATCAACGGCGCGACCGGTGCCAGTACTAAATACCAACACATCCTATTAGAAGCATACGCAGCTGAGCAAGGTCTTAGTATTGTCCGCAACGAAGCTGAGATAGAGTCAGTCGCAGCCAGACCGGTACTATCTGCCTATGCCAACCGCGATGTGCCGTCGCCAGATAATTTTGATCATGTGTTAGCCTACTCAACTCAGTGCCTACCATCTGACCCAGAGACTTCCCGAGCGCTACTTGAGAACTGCGCCCTTCGGGGCGTCACGATACATTTCGTCCTCGAAGACGCGATTTTTCCAACAACGGTTGATATCGCCAAATGCCTGAAACCTGCCCGGACAATTGCCGCCTGAATATCGCGTTTCTAACCCACCGCTTATCCAGAGAAGGCGGCGGGTTGCAAAGTGCCATGCAGGGGCTTTCTGGAGCACTGTGTACCGATGGCCACCGCACTTCAGCCATTGGCATCACCGATAAATCCCTGGCTGCCGACCAGCAGAACTGGGCACCCACAAATGTGTATGCAACAAGGCTTCAAGGGCCAACGGCATTTGGTTTTTCCAGTGATATGAAAGCATCCCTGAGGGTTGCAAACCCGGATGTGGTGCATCAGCATGGTTTATGGACCTACGCATCAGTGGTGGGTCAAAAGTGGAGCAGAGAACAGGCTCGACCAAGAATTATTTCCCCACACAATATGCTCGACCCCATATCCATGAGTCAAGGTGCAACACGCAAGCAAATTGCGCTGCATTTGTACGAGAGAAAAAACCTGAACAGTGCTGGCTGCATTCACGCACTAGTAGAAAAAGAAGGGGCAGATATTCGGGCTTTGGGGTATAAAACGCCAATATGCGTGATACCTAACGGCATTGAAGTGACTAGAGGGGGCCCACTATCAGAGTCAATAGAAGCACTTGTCAACGGTAGTCCCTATTTACTGTACTTAGGCCGTCTTACCGAAGTGAAAAAAGTACTTGAACTCATTGAGGCGTGGAAACGATGCACTGCTGCAAAAAACACTAACGGCTGGAAACTTATTGTTGCGGGCTGGGGCACTGACACCATGCGTCAACGTATAATCGACGCGGTAGTGGCTGCCAACAACCCACACCTACATTTTGTCGGCCCTGTGTTTGGTGCAGAAAAGGATGCGCTGTTTGCCAATGCCTCCGCCTTCGCATTGCCCTCGAGCAGCGAAGGGCTACCAATGGCGGTGCTAGAATCCTTAGCGCACGCTACTCCTGTAATGATAACGCAAGAGTGTAATTTGCCAGACGTCGTTACAGCCGGTGCGGGTATAGAAATTAAACCCAACATAGAATCCATTGCCAAGGGTATCTGCCAGCTTACAGAACCAGGGGCTCAAACACTGGCTGAAATGCGCGTGCAGGCTAAAGCGCTGGCAGATCAACGCTATACATGGACTACTGCCGCTCAGCAGTTTGCCGATGTCTATACCTGGTTGGTAGATGGGGGAACAAGACCAAACAACGTGCGCTGGATTGAGTAGTTTGATACTGTGAAAAAACGTATTTTAATACTGGAACGAAACCATCAAGGGCACAGACTCACCGGAGTAAGGGTGCTACTCGATGCCTTACTCGACCTCAAATCAACTCACGATGTTATCTATTCAATCACCCTAGCAACAACGCAAGTTGGATTTTCATCGACTGAATTTCAGGAGCAACTTGGTGATGCCAGCGATCATTTCGAAAAGCTTATATTAAAAGGTCGGATAGGTGCCGAAACTACACTCAACGCTGCGTGGGCGAAAGTGTCCGATTGGCGCCAACATGTCTGCCAGGGTGAGTTTGATCATGTTTACATCCCCTATGGCGACGGCCTCGTTCAAATGCTGGCAGCCTTGCGCTTTATACCTGGGTACGTGACACCACCTGCGAATGTATGCGTTGAGACAATACTGATGCGCGGCTCATTTGGCTACGAAAATGCTCGCAGCCGAACACGAAAAGTCGCTCTTTTTGGCATTCGGTACGCGCCGATTGAACGGCTTCATTTAATCGATCCACTCCCCTACGAATACCTACAAATAAAAAGCCCAAGCCTGCTACGAAAGGTCAATTTATTACCCGATCCAATTACTGCTACGCAAGTGCTGGATAAAGGCCAGGCACGTCGAGCTTTACTTCTGAGCGAGGGAAATAATTGGATTGGATGCATAGGTATGATCGACCATAGAAAGGGGGCAGACAAGTTAGTGAATGCATTTGTATCAGCTGAGTTACCTTCAAACGTAAGACTGCTACTGGCAGGAAAACACAGCTCCGACCTACTCCATTTAATATCTCAAAAAAACGACCCGCGCATAGTTTCCATTGATCGATACCTTACCGAACTTGAACTCAATCAAGCTCTAGGCGCTTTGGATCTTGTTGCAACACCGTATCCAGACTTCATCGGCTCCGCAAGTATCGTGCTGCGCGCAGCTGCCGGTGAACGTTTCTGCCTGGGCGCTAATTCTGGCTGGATGAAACGCGTGATTCCCGCCTTTCATCTGGGCGTCCTGTGCGATGTCAACAATCAAAAAACTTTTAGTACAGCGTTAGCTGCGGCATTACCTAAAGCTCTACAATACAAACCAACCACTCATAGCCGTGAATTTGTACAGTACGGTTCCCTAACCAATGTTTACGCGCACTGGACAGATTTACTCCGACAGCGATCTGGCATCGAGCCTCACGAACAACGTTTAGCCTGGCCCAAACAACTACCCGTGGAGAATACTGTTGCATAGGAAGCAGCGAAGCGCAGTTAGTGGTAAGAATAAAATTGCCAGAATGGCGTGGACAGTTGCCTGGATTTTCTTGTTTCGCCCCACGCCAAGACCACTGCACGCGTGGCGTTGCCTGTTACTCAGATGTTTCGGAGCCACTATAGGCAAACGTGTGCGGGTGTATCAATCAGCAAAAATCTGGGCTCCTTGGAACCTAACCATGGCAGATGACAGCGTGCTGGGTGATTATGTTGATTGCTACTGCGTAGCTCCAGTGAACATCGGAAAGCATGCTGTGATAAGCCAATATAGCTTTCTATGCACTGCCAGCCATGACTATAACGATGTAGGCCACCCCTTGGTTGTGGCTCCTATTGATGTCGGTGAGCACGCGTGGGTGACCGCCGATGTGTTTATTGCACCCGGTGTCGTTGTTGGAGAAGGAGCCGTTGTGCAAGTGCGTTCGGTGGTGTTGAAAGATGTAGAGCCATGGTCCCTTGCAGGTGGTCACCCTGCGAAACTACTAAAACAGCGGGTAAAAGCGTCCTAATATTAACGCTGACAGGTTTCGGCTTTACGTCGCTAACTATCTAACTATCTATATATTCAACGGCGCTTACGACGCCTACGTCGCACACTGACGTCATGCCTCTGCTCAGCGCGTGTGGTCACCTCCGCTGTGACCACCAAAATCATTGTTTGCCAATGTGCTCCAAAACTCCAGTGACTACCAGAGAACTGAGAAGCTATGAGAAAAAATATACCCAGTAACGCTAACCATTCATAGCCATTTTCGCGCGCTAACAACCGCACCGCTGCTATCAACATAATAATAATAGCCAACAGGTAGGCAGCACCACCAACAATTCCGGTAGCCATTAAAGCTTCCAGGATAAGATTGTGGGGGTAAGTACCCTGCGATTTTTCAAACAAAGCATCACCAAACAACGGGTTTTCCTTGAACTGCTGCCAAGCACTATCGAAGGACTCGCCTCTAGAGTCTATGCTTGAACTTTCCCCCTCTTGTGCTTCGACAAAACGCGTACTGACATCAATATCGAATTGTTGCAGAACGTACCCTTGTATATTCACAACTACTGTGCCTAAGATTGCGACGAGTCCCAGCCCTAAAAGTAATTTAGGAAACCTTATGGGAACCAGCCAATAGAACGCCAAGGCGACAAACGCGGCTACTGCCGGACCTCGGGACCCTGCAACCAATAAAATGAACAACCCCACACCACCACCAATAGCACAGGCTACAATTTTTATAACATTAAACGACGTTAAGCTACTGAGCACGCTTATCGTCGATAAAATGAGTAAAATCCCACCGACATACCCTACCGATATTGGATTTAGTTTCTCGAGGGAATAGCGCACCTGATTTCTTTCACCAAGGTCCAGGAGTAATTCACGAGAATCCAAAAGCATAAGTGCCGCGCCGACAACCGTTAATCCCAGCAATAGTTTGTACGCTAGAGCCCTATTCTTTTCGTTCAACCCCACAAAGGAAGGCAGCATAGGGATAAGCACAAATGTTAATGCTGTAACAATCACAGTAAACGGATCGAATAGGTCACTCAGATTCTGAACAATATAGGAATCGTATATAATTCTGAAAAAATAGCCCACCCAGAAAACAGCAACAGCAATAACAAATAGTGGGTGATACACATGCAAATTTTTTCGATTTAAGACAATGGCAGCAATCGCTATAAATACGACTATTAGGCGAAAAAAGATCGAAGGAATATTGCTATCAGATGCGCCCAGCAGTGACAAAACCGATGCTAAAACTGGATAACCCGTAACACCCAAAGCCAAGATCAGGGCGACTGAGAAATTTCGAAGAAACATAAGCTGGACATACCCTTTAGTTATCGTTTTAAACCGACTACTTCCTGATATCGAGCTGTCCTGAGAAGCCACAACATCTAGTGTTCTGTATAATACTAGTTAATATGAGGTCATCGGTGGCCAGCACAAATTAATTTGCATCCACAGCCCCAGGCTCTAGGCCGCACTGACGGTCTCCACAAGCGCGAATAAGATGAATACAATTAAAACGCTGATCAAAAATAGCTTGGAGCGCTTGAAAATTGAATGCAAAATAAACCCTTTCATCCAGCCCCAAGCCCTTCAACAAAAACTCATAACAACAGACAAACCGATCATTTTTGATATTGGCGCACACCATGGAAAAACGTACCTCGACTACCGCACTCGATTTCCAAACGCCACCATTCATCTAATCGAACCGTTCTCTGATTCGGTTGATGTTCTGAAGGCAGCCACGGATGCAGACTCACATTGTCATATCCATCAATTAGCACTAACCGACAATTGTGGACAACAAACACTTTACATCAATGAAGCTTCAGCCACGAATTCACTAAACGCCTTATCTATCGGCGCTTCAGAACGTTGGGCTAGCGCCACATTGACTCAAAAGGCTTCTCATACGGTTGACGTTAAGACACTTGATTTTTTAACAGCTGAGCTTGGCGTAACGAATATAGACATTGTTAAAATGGACGTGCAAGGTGCGGAAATGGCAGTACTTAAAGGTGCCTCAGAATTATTGGCCAAGCAATCAATAGGACTACTGCAGTTTGAATTCATTTCTGCAGATACCTATGAAAACCAACGACCTATGTATGAGTATCTCCAACTAATGGACCACTATCAGTACACTTTGGTTGACTTTTACCAACCACTTCGGCGAAATGGGAAAATGTTGCAATGCGACTTACTGTTCGCGAGTAAGGAATACGCTAAATTCACGGGGTGAAGCAATTAGCAACCAAACACGAGAACTGAAGTAAGCTCAATAAATAAACCAGCTAAATAAAGAATGTGAAACAGCAAGACGAATATATTAACCATTGCTTGACTGGCGAAAAGCTATATGGGGATGATTTAGATCTACCTGGCATAAACCAGTGGTTCTCTGACGAAGCTGAAGCTTACGCAAACCTTACTACCGACTCGTCTGAGCCATACCGTTATTATTACCACGTCCTGAACGAGCGTTATGGGTATCGCTACCTCAAACAAGTGTCCTTCAATCATGTGCTTGGTATTGGGAGCGCTTTTGGTGATGAATTATTGCCGATCAAGAAGCGCATAAAACGCGTTACGATTCTCGACCCGTCCGAGACCTTTTCACTCACCGACAAATTTACCGATGTGGACTTTGTCTATGTCAAACCAGAAATTAACGGGGATATGTTATTTGATAATGGCACATTCGATCTAATTACATGTTTCGGAGTCTTACATCATATTCCAAACGTATCGCATGTTGTCCGTGAATGCTATCGCAGCCTTGCACCGGGTGGCACTATGCTTCTCCGGGAACCGATTGTTTCAATGGGAGACTGGCGTCAGTCGCGAGCAGGGTTAACCAAGCATGAACGCGGAATACCACCCGCTATTTTACAGAACATCCTCCTTAGCGGCGGATTTACCATTGAAAATCGCCATTTGTGCATGTTTCCACCTTTAGCGGTGTTAGCCAGGAAACTGGGAATAAGCCCGTTCAACAATAAGGCCGTTACAGAATTAGACGCGCTTGCAAGCAAATTGATGGCCTGGAATCTAACCTACCACCGCACCAGCCTACTCACAAAGCTTGCGCCGAGTAGCGTTTTCTATGTTGTGAAAAAGCCAAAGGCAGTGCTATGATCTTTGTTGGCACAGACGAGAGTCAACACACAGCAATAGCTGCTTTGACCCAAAATATCATGCGAAGATTTCGTGGTTGTTTTTGTTTTATCGCTGTGCTGATTGTTTCAAATTTTAGCTTTGCGGCCGCACCCACAGCACCTCAAAACCTCAAGGTCACTATCAATACGCCCTACTCCGCACTCGTGGAATGGGATGCAAGCACCAATGCGGACGACAACACCCGATATGTGCTTACTCGCGACAGCGCCTCCATTGGTGTTCACAAGACAACCTCTTTCCTTGATAACGCACTCCTGCCAGATAGGACATTCGTTTACACGGTAACGGCCCAAAATATATTAGGACAGCGCTCATCTACCAGCACGATTTCTGTAACTATGCCAAGTAAGCCGGCGACCCAAGCGGTAACATCCGCAGGGGTCCAAGCGCCAACGGGTATTCGAGCTGAACGCTACTCCGAAAATTCACTTGAGTTGTTTTGGGACCGTGTCAATACTACTTACCTTCGTTATGAAGTGATTCGCAACGACCAACTCCTATCCCAATTAGATGGTGTTAGTTTTTTCGATAGACTGCCCACTGCCTCAGCACCTTACCGCTATGAGGTTGTCGCCATCGATCAGCAAGGTAATCGTTCATCACCAGCGACCCTGTCGATTAATTCCACGGCGAGCGAAGAACCAGTAGCACCTCAAAATTCTTCTACTGGCCTAATCGCCAATCCTGACCAGCTGAAATTGTCGGTTTACTCTAGCACGGCAGCAGAACTGTTCTGGATAAGACCAGCAATACAGCCAATCGGTCTGACACAAGTAGAAATCTTCCGCGATGGCACATTGCTAGGTCTGACAGACGGCACGAGCTACATGGACACCACAAGAACCAGACAAGACCACCAATACCGGCTTGTCACCTTGCATGATGGAGAACGTTCATCTGGTGTACTAATTCCTGCAGAAAATTCAGTGACTTCTACCTCAACAAGTAGCGGCACAACGCGATTTATTGATGCGGTCAAGCCGCAAATACCCGTTAAGGCAGACAGAAGTGAAGGACTTGATGTTTTTCTGCTTAATGGCCAATCGAATGCCAATCCATCGTTTTTAAATGCAATGACAGAGCATCTCTCAGCGCGAGGTTTTAATTACTTAACTGCACATTACTATGTCGGCGGCCAACCTCTATCCACCTGGATCGCAGAAGACGGAACCAAGGCACTACGCTGGCCAATCATGATGAATGTGTTTGATGGTGCGACAGCACTATGTGAAAATAACCGGCAGGACATTCGCTCAATTACTCTCGTGCATTACCAGGGAGAAGCAGATGTCAACACGACAGAAGCTCTAATTGCCGTATCAAACAACACATCAACTCCATTCAAAAGACGCCTATCGGCTTTTACAACTGAATTTACACGTCATTTTGAAGCACGCTGTGGTATCACGCCAAACATTGCGCTCGCCATTATTTCCTTTAATGAGCAGCATTCACTTTTCCCTAGTCATCTTACGGGAGCACATGCACTAATCAGGAAAGATATAAGCGATGTAGCGCGTGAACAAGCCAATGTAGGCGCGTTTGATACCCTTGATCTAGATCACGCTGATCACGTTCATTTGGCACTGTATCCTGAGAACCAGGCCCAGTTTATTGCTGCTGAACGAGCCATCAATTTATTCTATGAACCCTAGGCAAAGCCACTAATCGGGTGTTGTCATGCAGCTGAATACTTTTTTCAGCGAGCCCGCAATCGTTGCATCAACTCATTCCGGAGTGGATCCCTCCATGCTAAACCTGCCATAGCGGCAGCAACAAGGGATAGCACTGCCAACAGCCATATGGGAGGCACGCCCACACCCCGCCAGTGCATGGCAAACCAGGCAAAGAATGCGATAGATGGCATGCCCAGCAAGGTTGTCGGAATCAGCGTTTTTGGTAAATAGTCAAAACTACTAATATCGTACTCTTTCTGAAACCGATTAAGCACAATGCAGCTGCCGATAGACAAGGCCATCATGGCTGCCACGACAACGCCCAAACCACCGAAATAATGGCCAAGCAACAAACCAAACAACAGGTTCAAGCTGCCGATTACTATTTGGGTAACGGCAACCCATTGCAACTTGCCGATAGCTAAGTACAACATAAAGGCAGGAACCGCGAGTATGTTGATATACCAGCCCAACAAGCAGATTAGGCCAACCCAGATGAAGGACTCCGAGAAAACTCCCGTCCACCATGTAAATAGAAAAGGTAGAACACAACCGATCAGAAGAAAATAGGGCGTGCTAATTATTAGTAAAAGTCTGAAAGTACGCCGGTAAGCTCTCTGAATTTCTGCTCTACTTTCACCAATTCTGCCAATTCGAGTGGCATAGAATGGCACGATCATTTGGAAGGCAGCCGTAATCGCAAGCCTGAACTGCACAATAGCTCGACTGGCAAGTTCGTAGTACCCTGTGAGAGTCAAACCAGAATAGACACCTAATAACCACCGCACAGTGGGCTCGAACAACAATTGCCCGACAGTCGTAATTTGCAGACCAGCACCGTACTTCAACATTTTTATAAAACGAGTATTATCCCAGCTTATCCAAGATACAAGAGGTTGCTTCATCACCCAAAGCAAGGAGGCCAAGAGCAGCAATGCTTGAATTGACAAAAAACTAAATTGCAACCGGCCCAGTACTTCAAGCCCATGTATCGGTATCCAACGGTAAGCGAGCACTAGCTGTACAACTCCGCCAATCATCATAGCTAAACAGCGAAGCACGGTTCTCTGGTTGCCGTCCAGCGCTGCACACAAAAGATTCACCATTGCTGCCATCCAGACAGCAGCTAGCGTCCAAGGCACTAGCTTCAAGGCAACCAATACAAGCTCGGCATCCTCCACTGTGTGGGTTAACACCCAATACACAAAAGGCTGAATCAGCAAGGCACACATGCCAACTACAACCAATAAAAAACAGGCAGACATAACTATTGTTGTAATTGCCCGCGAGGGTTTGCTGGCACCTAAATCGTTGCCTACAAATTTTGCCACACCACCCGCCATGCCAAATTCGCCAAGCCTTGCAACCCCACAGGTTGCAAACACTAGCGACCACACACCAATTTGCTCAATACCCAGCTTTTGAACAAGGAAACGATAGAAGACAAACAACAGCACAGCATTGAATACGGTTGATGCGGACGACGCTAGTGCATTGCCCGACAAAAGCCTCATGCTCATATCAGATTTCCAAATGCTTCAAGCAATGCAACTGCTGCTAGCGAGGAAGGCAAATAATTTCCCCATAGTCTCCCGTTCCAGGCATGTCTGATGGTCGATTAGCATTGGAGACATCATAGTTCGCGTTGTGAAGAATCTCGATAACTTTCGCTGCTGAACTGCCATTCTTCTGTAGCATGACATTGGAGAGCTCGGCAAGGATAACGGGGCGATGGGTATTCAGTGTGTGGGCACCACCGCTAAAAACCTGATGCTCAAACCCTTCAACGTCTACTTTGATGAACTTAGGTTCTAGAGCATATCGCTGGACTAACGCATCCAGAGTATCGCACTCTACTTTCTCCACGCCCCACTGCTCCCCCGTTACGGCCTGATGCGACATCTCACCGAGTGTGGAAAATTCTTCTCGACCCTGTATAACCTTGATTTCCACAGTTCCAGCAGCATCAGACACAGCTCCATGGTGAACTAGCACCTGAGCGGTAGAATTGTTAAGAGCGAGGTTCCTGTTCAAACGCTCAAGCGCATTGGCAGTGGGTTCAATGGCCAACACACGACCACCCTGGACTAAGCCTGCAAAGAAAACTGAATGAAAACCGATATTGGCACCGATATCGAGCACATCGGTCCCGCTCTGTATATATTTACCACACAAACTGGTGAGTTCAGGCTCGTAATATCCATCGCGTGCAATCCTTCTAAACAATGCGCTCTTTGGATTCACATAAAACTGACCATTAAATTCTGGAACATCCAGACAGATATCTTCAACGACGCACTTAGATAAGTTATCCAGAACTGCCTCAGCAGGTGAATTTCTGAGCGCAGTGTATTTATGAAAACCGCCCAAAGCCAACTTTTGAATGGGTTCCAGCAAATTTGGATAACGTTGTTTTAGATCAACAATTATTTTACGGATACTCATTCAAACACCAATTAGCTCTAATCTAAGGTGTCTTGGATTTTCAAATCATATGTGATTCAAGCTAACACCATCTCGCCTTTATTATGACATTATTCGTTGAGTGTTTTTTGGATGAAATTACAACACTCTGGTGTGTCTCCTGGGGATTACAAACCAATCTCAAATTTTTTCGGTAGCCTCGTACTTCTCAACCCCTTCCTCCGAAATTCGCCCCTTACCAATATATTTAACCGCACCACTAATGCCAAAATACTGAGCTAGGGTAATAACAATAAACGCCCATAAGAAATAAAACTGTGGAACATCAGTTGAGTTTGCAAAAATACCTATTGCAACAAATATAAGTTGCAGCAAAATTAAAACAATTAACGTGTACCTTCGGCTTAAACCGAGATCCTGCAGTACATGATGGAAGTGATCCCTACCCGCAGTAAATGCCGAACTACCTCGCATTAAACGGCGAATCATGACCGATACAGTATCAAGTAAGGGTAATCCGAGTATCCAACCTGCTGATGTCGGTGTAATCACAGGGTTACTTTTCTGACTAAGCTCAACCACAAGAATAACTAATACTAAACCCACTACCATAGATCCTGAATCCCCAAGAAACACTCTCCTTCCTGAACCAAAAAAACTAAGATTGAAGGATAAATATCCAAACAGTAGCCCCACCATAAAAAGGGCTAAAGTGGCTTCAGGGAGTGCATTGGATTTTATGGCCAATGTAGCAATGGCAAGTAGTGAAACAGAGGATACCGAACCGAGCAGCCCATCTATTCCGTCTGTCATATTAATTGCATTAAGTACTCCGCACGTACACAGCATTGTAAACACCGCTGCCATGAACGGCCCAAGGATTACAGGTGTTATTGAAAACACACCGTCCAGCTTGGCAATTGAAATTCCAAATACAAACACAAGAACCGCGCCAGCTCCTAACTGCGCCACTAGCCTTGCACGAGCGGAGAGTTCAAACCGATCGTCAAGCGCCCCTAAGAGAAACAAGGGAATACTCAGAAAAGCAACTGACCAAATAGCTTCAGATTTTGGAAGAAACGGCAAGGCCAACCATAAACCCGTCGTTATTACGATACCACCGGCCAATGGCACGTTGCCTACATGCCTTTTTCGAATATTGGGTTTATCCACAAGCCCGATACGTTTCGCAAAGGAACTGGCGATTGGCACCATCAATAATGAGTAAATAAATGCGAGAAGCGAAATGCTCACGCCGTGGGAGAATTCCATGTCAAATTTCCACATTCTGCGATTTTCTCAATTTAGACATCTTTAATAACAGAAAAATTAATAGTCACTGACTCAAGTATTTATTTGAATAAACCAAGTGTTCACGTTTCGCCAAGTTTATTCATAGTAATGAATACGGTTATTTCTCCAATGCACAATTTACTAATTTACCAATCGATGGCTAGCGAAAGTTATCCTATGAATCCTACGCGAGTAACGCCCAATGACACAAGCTGAGAAGAGTTAAAAAACTCTTAAGTTGAGATGTGAAGCAGGTGAAATGTAGGACTTCGAGAAATATACTATGTTTTGGACATTTAACCTTTGCATTAATTAAATGTTACCGCGCATTTTTAGCTTTTAATGAATGCCGGCGTGTCCTATCGTTCCAAACACTTGAGCCGGGGAAAGAAGCCCCCTCTTTAAAGTACAAGAGGTATAACTAATACAGGTGTTTGAACGAGGTTGAAGAAAGCGGCGTATCTGGTTATTTTGTTGTTACCACACACCAAACTAACCAATGAGATACACCGCTATGAATAAGGATAATGTTCTTCAGTTCGAAGGTCGAGAGACAATTACGACAGACGCTCTCACACAGCTACTCAAGAGTGGAGCACAGCAGATGTTACAGGTTGCTATAGAGGTTGAGGTTCAGGAATTCATGCTGCAATTCCAAGATCGACTGCTAGATGATGGACGCGCTGCAGTGGTAAGAAATGGTCACCAGCTCAAGCGTGATTTGCAGACTGGCATAGGACCTGTGACAATCAGAGTACCCGAGGTTCGTTCACGAGACGGAGAACCTGTGACGTTCCGCTCAGTGCTTGTGCCGCCGTATGTTCGCAAGACAAAATCACTAGAGGCGGCACTTCCGTGGTTGTATCTGAGAGGTGTTTCAACGGGCGAGATGAGTGATGCACTTGAAGTGCTGGTGGGTCCTGAAGCGAAGGGATTGTCAGCCAGCACAGTGGCGCGCCTAAAGCAGCAGTGGGTCCTTCTTCTAACGTGTAGAAGTTCAGACTCGATCTGACAGTTACCGGTTTTAACGTGGTGTCTGTCAGGTCAAGCTCAACCTAGCTGCTTTTGCTTCCAGAGTCGTTGTCCATCGATTAATGTTTCGAATGGAGTTCTGCCACAACACATCTTGCCTTGATGCGTTCGTTCAGTATTATATTTGTTGACCCACACGTCAAGATCCTCCTGAAGTTGATCAAGTGTTGTGTAGATCTTTTTTCTGAACGTCGCCTGATAAAACTCATTCAGGATGATTTTATGAAATCGTTCGACAATGCCATTGGTCTGCGGATGTCTAGCCATGGTTCGTGTGTGATCAATATCATTGAGAGCTAAGTAGAGCTGGTAGTCATGCTGCTCTGGTTTGCCACAGTATTCAGTCCCACGATCAGTCAATATCCTGAGCATTGAAAAACCTTGTTCTTCGTAAAAAGGAAGCACTCTTTCGTTGAGTATGTCTGCAGCTGTTATCGGCGTTTTATTAGTGTAGAGTTTTGCGTGAGCCACTTTACTGTGGGTATCTACAAACGTTTGCTGGTAGACGCGTCCAACTACCTTGAGCGTTCCAACGTAGAAGGTATCCTGTGAGCCAAGGTATCCGGGATGCTCGGTCTTAATCTCACCGTGAGCTTCTTGCTCTTCTTTCTTGCGCTCCAGGGCTTGGACTTGGGACTCAGTTTGTACAGCCCCTGTTTCTGCCACATGCTTCTCCAAGGCTTTGAGGCGATCTTTGAAGCAGGCAAGATCGTGACGCAGCCATATACTGCGAACTCCAGAAGGAGAAACAAATGTGCCGATTTTACGCAGCTCGTTGCTGGTTCTAGTCTGCCCATGTGCGGGTTCATCAATGGCATGCTTGAGCACAGCTTCTTCAACATTGGGGTCAACTCTATTGTGAAGGTTTGGCTTGCGTCGTGTTTTCTCTAACAGTGCCTCGACACCGCCGTCTTCTACCGCTTCCTTATATCGATAAAAGGTATCCCTTGAAAAGCCCATAATCTTGCAGGCTTGAGATACGTTTTGAAGTTGTTCAGCCAAATTGATCAATCCGACTTTATGTGAAATGACTTTCTCGGTACTATGAATCATGAGGGTTGCCTCTAAAGTTTTAATGTAAGCGATTAAGTTTTAGCGTGTAGACAAGCTGTCTACTCCGCGCGAAGCTGTGCTCCACTAATAAAGGAGCACATCATGCATAGCAATTTACCCATTATCGAGCCTCGATTAAAAACCCTGAGTCGTAAATCATTCTGGCAACGACATGTTGATCAATGGAAAATCTCCGATCTTTCTAAGAAGGAGTATTGCAGGCAACACGCATTGGTGTACCAGCAAATGGTGTATTGGAGTAGTAAAGAGAAAAAGCCGGTGGCCGATCAGCCAGAAAAAAACAGTGGCTTTGTTGCTGTCACTGTTGCAGCCGTAGACAGTGACCAAAGCCTGAGTATTCGCTTACCCAACGGGTTGATGATCGAAGGGATCAATAGCCATAGTTTTACTCTGGTGGGCAGGCTTCTGGAGCAACTATGAGGGGTGGACATGCGCTTCGTCCAGATGTTGGCTTGCCGACGATCTATCTCTATCGTGATGCCGTCGATTTTCGCAAGGGGCATCGGGGCTTATCGGTGATCGTACAAATTGAATTTGGCCATGACCCTTTCGCTGGCGTGCTCTATGTTTTCAGAAATCGTACATCAACCAAACTGAAGATCCTGTTTTGGGAGAACAATGGATTTGTGCTCTATTACAAAAGTTTGGCTGAGGAAAAATTCCACTGGCCAAGCTCTGCCGATGAGCTGTTAACGATTACCGGTGAGCAGCTAAACTTCCTGCTAGACGGCTACGATATTAGTCGTATGAAACCGCACAGAGCACTGCGTTATGAGTCGGTCTGTTAATGCTTAAATGCTACAATACGGGGCATGTCAGCACACGAAATCATCAACGCAGAATCACCCTCTGCTATAGGCGAAATACCTACGCTTGATGAGATGAAGGTGGCGTATCTAACTCAGCAGAAACTGATCGACGAGAAGAATGTCGAGATCAGAAACAAGCAGGCCTGGATCGAAATTCTCGAAGAGAAGCTACGTCTGGCGGATCAGCGCAAGTTCGGCGCCAGTAGTGAAAAGAATCTATCGCAGAAAGACTGGTTGGCCGATGAGGCAGAAACGTTAGCCGACGGCCAAAGCGACCCTAATGATGGTGAGATCTATCCGGAGGCCGATTCAGAATCTGCTGATAAGAAACCGGCGCGTAAGCGACGTAAAGGGCTTAACCCCGATCTACCTCGCGTACAAAAATACATTCACCTAAGTGACGAAGAACGCGAAGGCGCTTTAGAAACCTTTTTCGTCAAAGTTAAGGAAGAGCTGGACATCATCCCTTCCAAAGTGCAGGTGATCGAGATCATGCAGGAGAAGGCAGTCTATCTAGATGAAGATGGCGAGCGGTTTCTCAAGGCCGCTGCTCGTCCTGCACACCCAGCTGGCAAGAGCATCGCCTCGGTTCAATTACTGGCGTGGATCATCATTGCTAAGTATGCCGATGGCATGCCGCTGTACAGGCTAGAGAAAATACTGGCCCGTTACGGTGGTGATATCACCCGTACAACGATGGCAAATTGGATTATTCGACTCTTACCTACATTGCAACCGTTACTGGGTCGTCTTGAGCAGCATCTGATGGCCATGGATTACATCCAGGGCGATGAGACAAGACAGCAAGTGCTCAAGGAGCCAGGTATGGCACCCACCGGGGATAAATGGATTTGGTTGTTGCGAGGAGGTCCACCCGGAGAAAAATCGGTGGTGTTATTCAACTACGATAAATCGCGCGGAGGAGCTGTAGCAGAGCGGTTGCTCGAAAGCTTCACAGGAAGGTATTTCCAGAGTGATGGTTACAGCGGCTACGACAAACCGTGTGCGCTGAAAAAACTGGTGCATCTGGGATGCATGGACCATGGCCGGCGCAAGGTCGTTGAGGCCATCAAGGCTGGTAAGGAGGCTCA
>CALKXC010000064.1 GCA_938004025.1 uncultured Leucothrix sp.
CTTCTTCTAATGATACTGTTGCCGCTTTGGCAGACAAATTAAGGCCTAGGCTGCCTCAATATGGTTTTGATCTAATTACTCATGCTTTTTTAGAGTTAACGGAGCCCAGTATTCCTGATGGAGTGTCTGATCTGGTTGACGCTGGAGCCACTGAAGTGGTTGTTTTGCCTTACTTCTTAGCACCAGGTACTCATGTAGTGGATGATGTGCCTGAGCTGGTGGGTGAGGCCAAGGAAAAGTACCCAGAGGTAACATTCACCGTGATGCCACATTTAGGCGGTGTTGACGGAATGGCTGATTTGATATTGGCAACTGCCAGCAAGGCTGAATAAGCCCCAATACTTAGGTGGATGAAAACCAAACTGCCGTGGTAATCATTGACCTTGAACCAAGGGTTCAAGTGGGAAAAATGAGAATGAAGTAAGGCTTCCCGAGTGAACGGTCGTGCGCACAGTCATTCCACAAACATTCCCGGGTAAAGTAAATAGGCTCAAGGGATAACCCGAATACTCACAAACAACCCAGTAGACATCCGAATACTTAATATAGTGCAAACCAGCCGATTTGTTAAGTGTTGAATGATTAATCGGATAGTTGGTTAAAATTTAACTAACAAGCGATTAAGTCTTGCATGTTTTCTTTTTGTTCGCTATAACGATAAGTGGTAAAACCAAAAGGAAACTAAGATGTTGACGGTTAAACAAAGCAACGTTCTGAATGTCATTCGTGAGTTCATTCGGAACAATCAGCGTCAACCAACGCTGGAAGAAGTTGGCTTCAAATTAGGAATAGGTCGAAGCACGGTGCATAAACATGTTCAAGCTTTGATAAAGGCTGGGCTGCTATTTGAGTCAACAGGAAAGTTTGCATACGAATATGTGGATGAAGATGAAGAACTTGGAAGCTTACCCTATTTAGGGTTGATTGCCGCTGGTAAGCCACTTGAGGCATTAGCAGACCCACGACAGATAAATCTCGCAAGGTTCTTTTGTGGCGCAGGGCGCTATGTGCTTCGTATCAGTGGTGATTCTATGATTGACGCAGGCATCTTTGATGACGACTATGTCGTTATTCGCAAACAAGAAACAGCGCGCCCGGGCAGTATTGTTGTTGCCTTAGTTGATCAGCGTGAGGCAACGCTTAAATACTATCATCCTCATTCCACTGGGGTTATTGAGTTGCGCCCAGCCAATGAGGCACTAGAGCCCATGTACTATCAAGCTGATAGTGTGGTTATTCAGGGTGTTTTAATTGGCGTATTTAGAGATTATCAATAAGTAGTCTAGGAAGCGAGCGACTATGGTTAGTCGCTCATTCCGTTTTGCAGTGCATCCAATACTATCGGGTCAATAAAGCTAGAGACATCGCCTCCAAGAGAAGCTACTTCTTTTACGAGTGAAGAAGAAATGAAGGCGTATTTTTCTTCAGGCATCAAAAAAACTGACTCAATTTCTGGACGAAGACTACGGTTCATGCTGGCTAATTGAAACTCATACTCAAAGTCTGAAACAGCCCTCAAGCCCCTAACCATGACACTCGCGCCTTCTTGATGGGCGAAGTCCGTTAGTAAGGTGCTAAAACCTTTTATTGATAGGTTATCAAATTTGTCACGGTAGACAGTCTCAGCTAACTGAATACGCTGCTCCAAAGTAAATTTTGGATTCTTCTTTGAATTGGAAGCGATAGCCAAAATGACGTGATCAAATAAATCACACGCTCTTCTAAGTAAATCGGTATGCCCGTTGGTGATTGGGTCAAAGGTTCCGGCATAGATGGCGGTAATAGGTTTTTTAGAAATTGAAGTCATAATCTAAGGTCGAGTTAAGTATTAATGAGGTCGAGCGACAGATAGAACGAATTCAAGCTCTTGAAGCTTTTGGGCAACATTGAGCAAATGATTGGTGTCTAGTACTTCAATGGTAATGGCAAAAGTTTTAGTGTCCTCATCACCACTGATGTGCATTTCTTCAGTATTAACATTCAAGCTGTGTAGGGTATTGCTAATGCCTGAAAGACAGCCAACACGATTGCTGGCATCGATAGTGAGTTTGGCGTGGTAGGTTTGTTCTGTATTGGCAGCCCAAGATATTTTTAGTGGTTTATTCTCTTGCTCATTGTTTTTAAGGTTTTTGCAATTGCTGCGATGGATTGCCATGCCCTTATCTTTAATTAACTGTGCCACGATGATATCGCCAGGAATAGGGCAGCAGCAAGGCTGCAATCCAACAGCAAGGCCTTCTGTGCCTTTAATTAAAATAGGTTGGTCCGCATCCTCTTCGCTAACTTTCAATAGGTTTTCTTCATCGATTAATCGCCGAGCAACCAGCTTTGCACAATGATCGCCATGAGCGATATGGTTGTATAGAGATTCGGGTGAATCAATGCTAAGCGTATTTAGCATTTCTGCAAGTTGTCCTTCAGGAAGTTTTGCGAGACTGCTGCCATACGGTTCAAGGGCTTGCTCAAGCAATTGTTCACCAAGCGCAAGAAACTCCTTATTTTTTCGTCCATTCACCCATTGCCTAATTGCCGACCGAGCTTTTCCAGTGGCGACATAATTTAGCCAAGAAGGTTGGGGTCTTGCGTGTTCGTCAGTGAAAATTCTAACTAGTGAGCCATTGGTTAGTTCGGTGCTTAGAGGCACACGGCGATGATCTACAAATGCCCGACTACATCGATTGCCAACATCGGTGTGAATTTCATAAGCGAAATCAATAGGAGTAGAGCCTGCAGGAAGCGTCTTCACATCTCCTCGAGGTGTGTGTACCTGAATCTCATTGAGCATCAAGTCAGAGCGAATGTCTTCCATAAACTCAGAAGGGCTGCCATTAGTGAGTTGAATGTCAGCAACCTGTTTAATCCAGCGATCCAAGTAGGTTTTTGAGAAATCAGATGCAGTCATTGAGTTCGGGTAACGAAAGTGAGAAGTCACGCCGTATTGTGAGACTTGATACATTTGTTTGGTTTGAATTTCAATCTTTAGTAGCAAGCGTTCATAAGTAATCAATTCTGTTTGCAGAGCCTGATAACCGTAGGCTTTGCGGGCAGCGATAAAGTCGCGGAACTTGCCAATTTTAGGCGTGTACAATTGATGCACTGCACCTAGTGCCAAATAGCACTCAGGCATTTTGTCTACAATAATCCGTATCTCAATGCCGTCTGTGTCATTACTTAAGTATTTATTGGATTTATACTTTTGGGCATCTTCATAGATTCGATACAGATTTTTTTCCCACAGGAAAACAGAGCTTTCCACCTGATGGCTGTTTAGTGCTTGGGTAATGTCATTGAGAATTCCATCAAAGGTTGCCCGATTCTCATTCTGATTAACATTAATGGACTTGATAAGAATGTTGTAACGCCAAGGATGAAGATTCATCAAACAGAGGTTTTGCAATTCTTTACGGAATTTATTCATGCCCATTTTTCGGGCGAGAGGGGCGTGGATGGCAAGTGTTTCATTGGCTATGCGACGTTTCTTGTCGGGCGGCATGGACCCTAAGGTTCGCATGTTGTGTAAGCGGTCAGCCAACTTTATTAGTACAACCCTATAATCTTGGGTCATAGCGATCATCATTTTTTGGAAACTTGCTTCAGCAGCTTGCGTGCGCGAAGTGAAATGATTGCCTGCCAGTTTCGTCACGCCATCAACGAGATCGGCGACGACTTCGCCGAACTGATCAATTATATCTTGCTTAGTATAATGTGTGTCTTCAACAACGTCATGAAGTAATGCAGCACAGAGCGTATCCACGTCCATATGCAGGTCAGCAAGGATGCGGGAAACTTC
>CALKXC010000065.1 GCA_938004025.1 uncultured Leucothrix sp.
ACTGAAGACCAAGCTAGCAACTCCTGTGGACTGAAATTCTCAGGATCTTTATCTGCAATAGTGTCAGCAAAACCACCTTGTAAATGTCCGCTGAGCTGGTTGGCCGCAGCAACGTAGGCCTCGTCATTACTATAGATCGTCTCTTCTCGCCACATGGCGCGAAAGAAAGCAGGCTTTGTTAGCGCAAAGTCTATATATGCTAAGCCCACGGCAGAGAATGCATCGCTTCCCTCTTCTTGTGCTTGCTGGCTAGCCGTTTCCATTTGCTCAGATAATTGAGTTAACGCCCGCGTAGCAAATGCCGTAAGCAGCGCTCGCTTATCCGCATAGTGGCGAAACGCTGATGATGGCGACACACCCACTAACTTCGCGCAGGCACGAAGGCTGACCGCCTCTAAACCAAATTTAGTAGCGATTTCATCGACGGCATTTAACAGCGACTCGGCCAGATTTCCGTGATGGTAACTATTTTTGTCTTTCTTAAGTATTGGCATATGTGAACACTGTAAACTTTTTTTCGTCCGAGGTCTTGTATTTTTCAAAAAAATCCGTATATTGGATTATGTGAACAGTGATTACATTACAAAATCTCTGGATTCACAGAGCTGGCAACGCTGATTTATTTAGTAATAGCCTGCTCTCCTAATTACATTATGAGGTTAAAAATTATGTCATCGTCTAGTGGTCCATCAGCTACAACATCAAGTGATCATTCTTTTTGTTTTGGTAGAGGAAAAGGCAAGGGAAGCTGCTCAAAAGGCAACTGGTCGCCCCTGAACATAGGCGCGATGGTCTTTGGCTTTGTATTATTCTGGCCGGTAGGCCTACTCGTTTTATACTGGAATATTTCTGGTCGCGACGCTCGTGATCTACCTGCTGCAATTAAACAAAAGTGGTCATCTATGTTCAATCGAAGAAGTTCAGAAAGTACCCCGTCAACTAATGGAAACTCTGTGTTTGACGAGTTTCAGCAGACCCAGTACGACCGGATTGCTGAAATAAAGGAAGAGATTAAAGAACGTGCACGCCGATTTAATGAGTTCCGTATGGATGCGAAACGTCGTGCTGAGCAGGAGGAGTTTAGCCAGTTTATGGCGAGTCATCCTGATACCGATAAATAAATAACGGTTAGAATTCCTTTCCCGCTCGGAATTCTTTCCATTTCATTACACTATTTGCCCCCAGCCACATCAATGGTTCTGGGGGCAATTTTGTTGGGGCTGCCTCAATCTGGTAATCCGGCAATAAGGTTTCTGAAGCCTCAGCAGCTTGCTCAGCAGCAATAATCCCCGCTGCTGTACCTTTTGCAGTACCCAGTCCGTTCTGACAGCAGGCAGAGTAAAGTCCATCATCTACTTCTCCTATCGCATAAACACTGTTTAAGCTGAGGCATAATCGCCCGTCCCAACAGTGCTCCATTTCCACATTACTTAACATGGGGAAACGCGCTTTGAAACTATCGATGTGTGTTTGAGCAATTGAACGCATTTTCGCGTCTGATGAGGTCATCTTAGGGTCATATGTTGCACAATTACGAATGATAATGCGATCACCACCTATTCCCGAGATGCGTCTCACTGTAGTGCCCAAAGGGTCTGCTGGCGTGAAACCCCATCGTGGTTCTCCCCCTAGTTTTTCAACCTCTGCTGGTGTTAGTGCTCGAGTCATCGACCCATAGAGCATTAGATGCATCAGTCGACCACTGTAAAACCCAAAGTGCTCGATGAGCCCATTTACCGCAATAATTACTTTGGAGGCTTGCACCGAGCCCTCTGGTGTTTTGACCAACCAACCATTTGAGTTTTTATCTAATGATGTAACGGGAGATTGCTCGTAAAGCTCCATACCACTCTGCCGCTGCAAACCTTCTGCTAAACCACGAATATAAAGTGCAGGTTGTAGCATCGCAGTACCAGGCGTCCACAACCCGCCTTGGTAATATTCCGACCCTGTTAGCGTTTGCATTTCTGTCGCATCAAGTAGCTTAAACGCTTCACCTAAACGCGTCAGGTGCTCTGCATAATCAGCGTTATGCTTTAAACCTTTTGTGGTCGCTGCCGCATTGATTTTACCACTGACGGTGATCGCTTCTTCTGACAGGCCAAAATCATCAGCAATAGATTTTGCAAACTCGATAGCGGTACGATTAATTGCGGTTTGGCGGCGGTCGTTTTCTGCTGACTCTCCTGCATAATCATCTGACGTAAGCTCATGTGGCAAGTCAATCATGAAGCCAGAGTTACGCCCCGCTGGGCCGGTTGCAACTTCACGACCTTCTAATACGACAATTCGAGCATTAGGCGCTAATTGAGTTAATCTTCGAGCCGCCGATAAACCAGCAAACCCAGCACCAATCACTAAATAATCAGCATTGATCTGATCGTTTAGTGATGGATTTGGAGTGCGCTCTGGAAGAATCGTATTCCATGCCGCCGGACCCGTGTCTGGCGGCATTTTTTTGACCTTAATCATTCAATATCAATCCACCGCTTCTTCAGGCGCACGGTCTGACAAATCAATCCAAATAGTTTTCAATTCGGTGTATTGATCATG
>CALKXC010000066.1 GCA_938004025.1 uncultured Leucothrix sp.
TGCATCTCACAATCACAGATTGATACTTACCCATCACTTCAGAAATTATTTGCCCTTGGTGAAAGCAGTATCTTAGAAAAGGACGTTGAAGGGGTTTATCATTTCAACGCATCATTGACTAATAAGATGGATCTTGATGATAGCTTTAATCGGTTAGTGGCGACACAGGGTGGGGAGTTAGAAGCGCTGCGAAGTGACCTTCACGAGCTCTATGAGGCTGTGTTTAACCATAAAGAATTCACTGGTCGCTCTGGTGGTATGTTTGGTTTCGAAGGACTAGGCAGCATTTATTGGCATATGGTCTCAAAGTTACTTCTAGCTGCACAAGAAAATTTCTTAGCAGCAAAAAGCCAAAATGCAGATGAAGGTCTAATTCAAAGATTGGGTAATCTGTATTATCGTATTCGTGATGGGATCGGTTTCAACAAAACACCCTTGGAATATGGTGCTTTTCCGACGGACCCATATTCGCATACGCCTAAACACGCAGGTGCACAACAGCCGGGCATGACGGGCCAAGTAAAAGAAGAGGTTCTGACTCGTTTTGCTGAGTTAGGTATTCGTATCGAAAACGGACGGATTCTCATCGATACTAGTTTGTTAAGGGCTAAAGAGTTTTTACGTCATTCCGAGTCTTTTACCTATATTGACAAGTTTGGCAACGAAAAAACACTATCAGTTCCTGCATCAGGTTTAGCATTTACTTGGTGTCAGATCCCTTTTGTGTATATATTGGATCAGCTAGCACAGCCATCCGTGAACGTGCATTTCACCGATGGGACTGAACAGCGCTTGGATGGACTGATTTTATCGCCAGAGTTAAGTGATGAGATCTTTAAGCACACAGGAAAAATTAGCCGTATTACCCTGAATTTGACTAGCGATATGCTATTCAAAGGCTAAATGTTTTAACCCACAGCTCTATGGAGGAGCGAATCTATGAAATCATTAAAGCATTGTATTGCAGCCGCGTTATTAGCGGGAACAAGCAGCATGGCGCAAGCTGCTGACCTTGAAGTTACTCATTGGTGGACTTCAGGTGGTGAAGCGGCTGCTGTAAAAGTCTTGGCCGATAACTTCAACAAGACTGGACATAACTGGAAAGACTCTGCGATTGCAGGCGGCGGAAACGCACGCCCAGTCATCATCAGTCGTATCTCTGGTGGCGATCCAATGGGTGCTACACAGTTAAACTCTGGTCGTGATGCTGAAGAACTTGTTCAGGCTGGTTTTATGACAGACTTGACTGAATTGTCAGAGAAAGAAGGATGGAAAGATATCGTTCGTCCTAGCAAGTTACTTGATTCTTGTACTTATGAAGGCAAAATTTTCTGTGTTCCAGTCAATATTCATTCATTCCAGTGGATGTGGTTGAATCGTTCAGTATTCACAGATAATGGCATGGAAGTTCCAAAGAGCTGGGACGAAATGACCGCGATGCAAGACAAGCTTAAAGAAAAGAATATTATCCCGCTAGCGCTTGGTGGTGAGCCTTGGCAGATCAGTGGATTGGCTGGTGTACTCACCGTCGCTTTGGGTGGCGTTGAGCTGCATACCAAAATCAATGTTGAGAAAAGTGTTGAAGCTGCTGAAAGTGAGATCATGACTCGCGTATTTGAAGCGCTAGGGAATGCACGCAGCATGGTTGATCCAGGTAACGTAGGTCGTGCATGGAACACTGCTACCAACATGGTTATCACCGGCAAAGCCGCTTCACAGATTATGGGTGACTGGGCACAGGGTGAGTTTGCGGTAGCTGGCCAAGTTGCAGGTAAAGACTATGACTGCCTTCCTGGTTTAGGTATTAACCCTGTATTAGACACCGGCGGAGATTCATTCTTCTTCCCTAAGCCAAAAGGCGATAATGCTGAAGAGACTGTAAAAGCACAGCTAGCAATGGCTTCAATGCTAATGTCAAAGCAAGTACAGGTAGATTTCAACCTTAAGAAAGGTTCATTGCCTATACGTGGTGATATCGACATGAGTGCGGCAAATGACTGCATGCAGAAAGGTATCAAGATTCTTGAAAAGCCAGAAAACATTTTACCTTCAAGTGAGCAAGTTTGGTCACCAGACACTCAGGGTCAGTTTGAAGATCTTTGGGTTGAGTTCTTTAGCTCTCCTGAAATGAAAGTGGCAGATGCTCAAGCCCGTTTTGTAAATATCATCAAAACTGCAGATTAATATTTCTGTGTATTTCAGCCGCACTAGCGGCTGAAATATGAGTTTTGTTGATCTCGAAGGCTTGATTGTCCAGTATTGCTCGCCAATGCTGGGCAATAACTCTTAACGAGTACGCGGGTGATCTATCAAAGATTGCCGCATTTATTAGAGCGTAATATTTGAGAAAGGCTCATATGGCTACCGACGCTAGACCTAATACCTTATTCCGAAATCTCAATGCGAAGCTCGCGGCTTTGCCGATGATTTTATGCACGATGCTAATCTTCGTGGGTTGTTCACTTTGGACAATTATTTATTCTTTTACTTCTTCCAAAGCTTTACCTGTTGAGAAGTTTGTAGGCTTTGCACAATACGAAAGGCTATTCAACACCAGTCGATGGGTGCAATCCGTTGAAAACATAATGATCTATGGCATTGTTGCCTTAATCTTTTCATTTGTGGTTGGATTCATTTTAGCGGCGTTTTTAGATCAAAAGATCCGTTTTGAAAATACCTTCCGAACCATCTTCCTTTATCCTTTTGCGCTTTCTTTTATTGTGACGGGGGTTGTATGGCAGTGGATTCTTGACCCGAGTTTAGGGCTGCAAGAGACCATGAGAAATCTAGGATGGGAAAATTTCACCTTCGACCTGATTAGCGGCAAAGATACGGTTATCTACGCTTTGTTGATGGCAGGCTTGTGGCAAGGCACCGGCTTTGTGATGGTGCTTATGCTGGCGGGTTTGCGTGGTATTGATGATGACATTTGGAAAGCGGTACGGATAGAAGGTATCCCTAAATGGAAAACTTACATTGTCGTGGTCATACCGATGATGAGAGGCGTATTGATAACGACCCTAGTTATTGTGTCGGCAGGGATAGTAAAGCTTTACGATTTGGTGGTGGCACTGACCAATGGGGGGCCAGGTTTATCTTCAGAAGTACCCGCCAAGTATGTTTATGACTTCATGTTTTCAAGAGCCAATATTGGTCAAGGTCTTGCCGCATCAACCGTCATGTTAGCCACAGTATTCATAATCCTTATCCCTTGGATTTATCTTGAATACGGTAACAAAGGAAAGAAATAGTCGCCATGATGAATGAACCTTATGGCCCACGTCCGGGCAAAATTTTAAACCCTACACGCATTATGGTGTATGGCGTTTTAATCGTTGCGGCAATTTACTATCTATTGCCGCTTTACATCATGATTACGACCTCAATGAAAGGCTTGCCTGAAATACGCATGGGTAACATCTTTGCATTGCCAGTTGAAGTGACCTTCGCGCCTTGGGCTAAGGCTTGGGACAGTGCCTGTACTGGTTTGTACTGTGAAGGCTTAAAAACGGGCTTTTGGAACTCGGTCTTGATAACGATACCTAGTGTGATTGTGTCGATAGCGATTGCTTCTGTTAACGGTTACGCGCTTTCTAACTGGAAATTCAAAGGGTCTGAAGTTTTCTTCACTATCCTTATTTTTGGTTCCTTTATTCCTTTCCAAGTCATGTTGTATCCGTTGGTTATTGTGACCCGAGAATTGGGGATATTTGGTTCACTCTGGGGAATAATTTTTATCCATACCATTTTTGGTATGCCAATACTGACACTACTGTTTAGGAACTACTTTGCTTCCTTACCGGAAGAGCTGTTCAAAGCGGCACGAGTTGATGGAGCGGGGTTCTGGGGAATCTTCTTTAAGATAATGGTGCCAATGTCTGTGCCTATTTTTGTGGTCGCAGTCATCTTACAAATCACGGGTATTTGGAACGACTTCCTGTTTGGTGTGGTGTTTGCAGGTACAGAGAATTTCCCGATGACGGTGCAGCTAAATAATATCGTGAATTCGAAGCAGGGCGTCACTGAGTACAACGTCAATATGGCCGCTACCATCTTAACGGGAGCCGTGCCTCTGATCGTTTATTTCTTATCGGGTAAATATTTTGTACGCGGCATCGCCGCTGGTGCGGTGAAAGGTTAAATATGAAAAACAGTATTGAAATAAGAGACTTATCGTTAAACTTTGGTGCCGTCAAAGTACTAACTGATCTCAATCTAGATATCCAAGACGGTGAGTTCTTGGTGTTGTTGGGTGCTTCTGGATGTGGCAAGTCGACGCTATTAAACTGCATTGCTGGTTTGTTAGATGTCTCTGGGGGCCAGATCTTTATAAACGGTGACAATGTCACTTGGAAAGAGCCTAAAGAGCGTGGCATAGGGATGGTGTTTCAGTCTTACGCACTTTACCCACAGATGACCGTAGAAGGTAATTTATCGTTTGGTCTGAAGAACGCCAAGGTACCCAAGGATGAGATTGAGAAGAAAATTGCTCATGCGGCAGGTATTCTTCAGATTGAATCACTGCTTAAGCGTAAGCCAGGCGAGCTGTCGGGTGGTCAACGTCAACGAGTCGCTATAGGTCGTGCATTAGTTCGTGAAGTCGAAGTATTCTTGTTTGATGAACCCTTGTCAAACCTTGATGCTAAGCTACGTGCCGATTTACGCGTTGAGATCAAGCGTCTGCATCAGAAGCTTAAAAATACGATGATCTATGTAACACATGATCAGATTGAAGCCATGACATTAGCAGATCGTATTGCGATTATGAAAGACGGTTTGGTTCAGCAGTT
>CALKXC010000067.1 GCA_938004025.1 uncultured Leucothrix sp.
TTTTCAATGTGGCACTAATCCAAAAGGATTAAGCAAACCACCATCTCTCATGAGCCTTATCACCATCAAGTTCCCAGTTACCAGCAACCTGTTCGCCGTGTGCAACCTTCTTAGAAACCGCATGGATATGGTTGGCAAACATAGGAACAACAGCACCACCATCATTATGGATAAGCTGCTGCGTTTCAAAGTACATTGATGCACGCTTCGCCTCATCCAACTCAGCACGAGCCGCTTTAACGATTTCATTGAAACGCTTAGCATCCGGTGTATCTTTCCAAGCCGTGTCATTCCACTCAGTAGAATCAACATAAGCTGACTGGTACATCCAATCTTCAGTCGGACGTCCACCCCAGTAGCAAGTGCACCATGGCTTCTTGTTCCAAACATTAGACCAGTAACCATCACTAGGCTCACGAACCACTTCAATATCAATCCCAACTTCTTTAGCAGAGGCTGCAACCAACTGAGCTGCATCAACAGCACCAGCGAAAGCTGCGTCAGATGCTGACAACTGAATCTTGCCTGAGTGGCCAGACTTCTTGTAATGCATCGCTGCTTTTTCTGGATCAAACTCACGCTGTGCCAAATCACCTGCGTGATAAGGGTTGGCCGTTGAGATTGGGTGGTCGTTACCTACCACACCGTGACCTAGTAGGATCTTATCAACTAATTCTTGGCGCTTGATTGAATGCTTAAGTGCTAAACGAAGGTCTAGGTTATCAAACGGTGCTGCATCAACACGCATAGGCATGGTGTAGTGCAAAGTACCGGCAACTTCCAAAATATCTAACGTTGGAACACGTGCTAGTAGCGCAACTGTCTTAGGGTCAACTTTGTCGATAACATCTACATCGCCGTTCATGATCGCGTTTTGACGAGCTGTAGTATCAGTAAGGCTTAATAGCTCTAGCTCATCAAAGTAAGCTGAGTCTGCTTTCCAGTAGTTAGGGTTACGCTTGAAGCTAGTACGAACACCAGGCTCATACTTCTCAATAATGTAGCCACCCGTTCCGATACCCGCTTGTGCATCAACTTTGCCATCTTTTGAAGGCAGAATTAATAAGTGGTAGTCAGAAGCGATGAAAGGGAAGCCAGCATTTGGACCGTCTAGCTCGATGATCACTTTGTTAGGGCCATCCGCTTTGATCGATACGATCGGCTTAGTTAAACCTTTGGCAGCTGACTTACTGTCTTTACCCATGTGGTGCTGTAAAGAGGCGATGACATCTTCAGCAACCATTGTCTTGCCGTTAGAGAAAGTGACGTCTTTACGTAGGTTAAATACCCAAGTTTTAGCGTCAGATGACTCGTAAGACTCAGCGAGTTCAGGACGAAGTTTGCCGTCTGGGCCAACTTCAGTCAGGCAGTTACCGTATGAAAAACCAATATGGGTTGCCATAGAATTTTCAAACGTCGCAGGATCAAGCGTGTCGGTAGTTGAACCGTGCCCCATACCTATGCGAAGTTTTCCACCTTGCTTAGGTGTTGCCGCCATTGCCTTATCGGCCATGGTTAGCGCAGTTGGTAGCACAATACCCGCAGCTAATGCCGACATAATAAATTGGCGGCGAGAAATAGTGCCTTTAGTTAATTCTTTTGAAATATGATCTGGGAGTAAAATATTACTCATAGTGTTCCTCCTGGAGTCTTTCCGCCGCTGAATACTGTACGGTATTTTCTTTACTTGAGGGGGCGGATCTGGATACCTCTTTCTTGATACTAGCACACCCCTATTTTAGTTTTGAATTTTTTTCTTAAATGAGTCTTTGGTAGTTTTGTAAAAATATTGATTTTTTCTTAATAATCATTTTTTTTATGGACAGCCTTTACAATGTTATCGCAATCTGAATAAACTCAGTCCACGAGTCGCTGCTCAAACGGGCTCAATAATAAAAGGAGGCTATCCAGTGCATCCGATTCTCGGAACCGTGCTTCAACGTATACTACTAGGGGTCGTTACGCTTTTTTTCGTATCCCTCATAATCTTCAGCGCAATAGAATTTTTACCAGGCGATTTCACTCAGGCAGTGCTTGGACAAGCTGCAACGGAAGAAACTGTTGCCGCTTTTCGTAAAGAACTAGGCTTAGACCAACCGGCCCCTGTTCGCTATATGGAATGGATTCAAGCGGTTATGTCAGGCGACCTTGGGACTTCTTTCTCAGGACGAAACGCCTCTGGTATAGACCGCTCTCGTTCTGTGGTCGACCTCATAGAGCCAAGGCTTTGGAACACTTTGTTTCTCGCTGCCATGGCTGCCATCGTGGCCGTCCCTCTGGCTTTATTCTTAGGGATTACTGCTGCGCTTTACCGAAATTCGGTGTATGACCGAGTCGTTAACGCGAGCACACTAACCACCATTTCGTTTCCAGAGTTCTTTGTTGCTTACATACTGATCCTGTTTATGTCACAACTCTGGTTTGACTTCCCTGCCATCGCTAGCGTGAATGCAGAAACTCCGTTTTGGGAAAGAGTCTACAAATGCATCCTCCCTGCTTTGACCATGACGCTGGTTATCGTCGCACACATGATGAGAATGACCCGAGCAGCCATTATTAACCTGCTAGCTAGCCCTTACATCGAGATGGCTAGACTGAAAGGTATTTCTAAGTCACAAGTTATCCTACGGCATGCTCTTCCCAACGCTTGGGCGCCGATTGCAACGGTTATTGCTTTTAACTTGGCCTATTTAGTCGTTGGTGTAGTCGTGGTAGAAGTTGTCTTTGTTTATCCTGGTATCGGTCAACTCATGGTTAACTCAGTGACTACCCGTGATATTCCTGTTGTACAGGCTTGTGCGCTGATCTTTGCCGCAACGTACATTATTTTAAACCTGATCGCCGATATCATCGGCATAGTCACTAACCCGAGGCTATTGCACCCAAGATGAGTCAATCAAATGCTTATTCAGCAACGGCTGAAGTTGGACAACTCCGCGAGCGACGTTCTCGATGGGAAACGATTAAACTAGAGCTGCGCAAAGCGCCTATCTCTGCTTGGTTTGGTTTCATCGTTATCGGATGTTATTTATTCGTCGCTCTATTTTCACCCTTACTCGCCCCCCACGGCGAGGCCGAAATATTTAAGACGCCTTTTGCCCCTTGGGACGCTAAACATATTCTTGGCACCGATCAGATTGGCCGAGATGTCTTTTCACGGCTCATTTACGGTGCAACCAACACGATCGGTATCGCCTTAGCGACCACCCTATTATCGTTTTTAATCGGTGGAGGTTTGGGGCTAGCAGCGGCCATTACTGGCGGATGGTTAGATCAACTACTCAGCCGCTTCGTCGATGTGCTTATGGCAATTCCTAGCCTGATCTTTGCGTTGATGTTGTTGACCATTTTCGGTTCTAGCATCTTTAGTCTGATCTGCATCATCGCCGTACTAGACAGTACTCGAGTGTTTCGATTAACACGCTCCGTCGCCATCAACGTTACCGTTATGGATTACGTAGAGGCGGCAAAGCTGCGCGGTGAGAAGCTTGGCTGGATCATGCGACGCGAGATACTGCCCAACATTATGCCGCCATTGATTGCAGAGTTTGGATTGCGCTTCAGTTTTGTCTTCCTGACGATTGCTGCCCTGTCATTCCTTGGTCTAGGCATTCAACCACCAACAGCTGATTGGGGCTCAATGGTTAGAGACAACGCTTCGATGATTCAATTCGCTAAGTACGATATAACCGCTGCAATGACGCCAATGATTCCTGCTGCCGCTATTGCTTTACTCACCGTAGCCGTTAATTTTGTGGTTGATTGGTTCTTGCATAAAACAAGTGGGCTGAATGATGAGCACTGATAACAACGACACTAAAAACACCGATTCTACAGATGAAAACGGGCAGAAAGGTGACATTTTGCTTGAGATGCGGGATGTGCACATCGACGGATTCAGTGATGAAAAATGGCACCACATTGTAAAAGGCGTTGACCTGACATTGCGTCGTGGTGAAGTGATGGGCCTAATCGGTGAGTCTGGAGCCGGCAAGTCTACACTGGGTCTCGCAGCGATGGGTTTTGCTCAGCCGGGCTGTAAGATCGTCAGTGGAACCATTAAATTTGATGGCATGGAGCTCACAAAGGCCAGCGAGAATGAAAAACGCGCACTGTGGGGAAGTCGTATTGCTTACGTTGCACAATCTGCGGCAGCATCGTTTAACCCTGCGCATCGCTTAATTGACCAGACCGTTGAGTCAACTGTTAATAGTGGCATTCGCTCTTTAGAGGAAGCCCAAGCTGACGCCAGAACGCTGTATGCCTCACTGCAACTTCCCGATGCTGAAAATATCGGCGACCGTTATCCTCACCAGGTTTCAGGTGGACAGCTACAGCGCATGATGACGGCAATGGCGATGTCATCCCGCCCAGATCTGATTATCTTTGACGAACCAACCACTGCATTAGACGTTACTACTCAGGTGGAAGTGCTGGTTGCAATGCGTGATATTGTTGAACGCTTTAACACCGCTGCAATCTACATCACTCATGACCTAGCCGTTGTCGCCCAAATGGCCGATTTCATTAAAGTACTGCGTTACGGTAATGAAGTGGAAGAAGCTGAAACACGACAAATGCTTACGTCGCCTAAGGAGGAATACACTAAGTCACTTTGGTCAGTACGTGCCCTCACTAAACCTGAAGAAACCAGCGATGACGTTGTTATCGAAATCAAAAACGTCGATGCGGCCTATGGCGGCTCGGTCAAAGTGTTGCATGACATTAACATCAAGTTGCCCCGCGGCCGAACAGTAGCGGTGGTAGGCGAGTCTGGTTCTGGTAAATCGACAACTGCACGTGTAATCACTGGGTTGTTACCGCCAATGACGGGTGAAGTGTTGTTTAATGGTGAAGTGCTACCTAAAGCTTTAAAAGACCGCTCTAAAGATCAGCTACAGCGCATTCAGATGATTTATCAAATGGCTGACACTGCCATGAATCCGCGACATACGATTGCTGAAATTATTGGCCGACCACTCGAGTTCTACCATGACCTCAGCGGAAAAGCTAAGCAAGACCGAATTCTCGAGCTGCTGCACCTTATTGAGTTAGATCAGACATTTTATGATCGTATTCCCAGCGAGTTATCCGGCGGTCAGAAACAAAGAGTCTGTATTGCTCGTGCTCTTGCAGCGGAGCCAGACGTGATTATTTGCGATGAAGTTACCTCGGCCTTGGATCAGATCGTGCAGGAAGGCATCTTACAGTTGTTGTTACGTCTACAACGTGAACTCGGCATTAGTTACTTGTTCATCACTCATGATATCGCGACGGTTCAGGCCATCTCAGATGAAATTGTGGTGATGTATCAAGGTGCTGTGGTTGAACAAGGGCTTAAAAGTGAAATCATGTCGCCGCCTTATCCTGAATACACCCAGTTGCTATTGAAATCAGTGCCAGAAATGGATCCTGATTGGCTGACAAATTTGGTCGATGATCGTCTATAAGTTTATTATCGATCGAGTCTGATAATCGGTTACAATCCCCTCTCTTTTTTAAAGCGTGGTAGTTAGGAGTTTGTAATGCGCAAAGTTGGTTTCATCGGTTGGCGTGGCATGGTTGGTTCTGTTCTTATGGAACGGATGCGTTCTGAAAATGATTTTCAGGGATTCGAGGCTGTGTTTTTCACCACCTCACAGGCTGGTAAACCAGGCCCAGATGTTGGTACCGGACCGAAACCACTTGAAGATGCGACCAATATCGACAAACTTGCTGAAATGGATATCATCCTTTCCTGTCAAGGCGGCGACTACACGACTTCCGTTTATGAGTCTTTACGCAGTCGCTGGGATGGCTACTGGATAGATGCCGCTTCTACTCTCCGCATGAGTGAAGACAGCATTATCGTGCTTGATCCTGTTAATCGTGATGTGATTGATGCTGGCCTTAAGAGCGGCGTTAAAAATTACATCGGCGGTAACTGCACGGTTTCACTTATGCTAATGGCTTTGGGCGGTTTGTTTGAGAAAGACCTGATTGAATGGGTTACTTCAATGACTTACCAAGCAGCGAGTGGTGCTGGCGCGCAAAACATGCGTGAGCTACTCACTCAAATGGGTGAGCTCGAAGCAGAAGTCAGTGATTTACTCGCAGAGCCTTACTCTGCCATCCTTGATATCGACACGAAAGTCACCGCAAAAATGAATGCTGATGATTTGAGTAAAGCCAATTGGGGCGTCCCACTTGCGGGTAGTTTAATCCCTTGGATCGATAAGCCAGTTGAAAATGGCCAAACCAAAGAGGAGTGGAAAGGCTTAGTTGAAACCAACAAGATCCTTGGTAATAATGCGGACACTCAAGTGCCAATCGACGGTCAGTGTGTACGTATCGGCTCTATGCGTTGTCACTCACAGGCCTTTACCATAAAGCTTAAAAAGGACATCCCTTTAGCGGAAATTGAATCTATTCTTGCTGAGCATAATGAGTGGGTAAAAGTCGTTCCAAACGATAAAGAATCAACGATGCAAGACCTCACCCCAATGAAGACTTCTGGGACACTAACGATCCCTGTGGGACGTATCCGCAAAATGAACATTGGGCCTGAGTATCTAACAGCTTTTACAGTCGGTGATCAACTGTTGTGGGGTGCTGCTGAGCCAGTGCGGAGAGTGTTGAATATGACCTTAGAGCATATTGCTTGAACTCGAACTTCAACTTTAAGAACTGATAAGTAAAGTTTATTGAAGGCCGCGTTTAATTTTGCGGCCTTTTTAATCTTTGCAAGCGATGTTTAAACTCATCTTCTGATTTACCATTACTTAAAGTCATATCGTTTTAACCATCGAACATCCTTGTTGGTAATTTCATCTTTGAAACCGGCCCAGAGCTGGTCAAGCGTCTTTTGATAACTTGAAGCTATAGCTTGTGCAAACCGCTCTCCCCTTAAGATTTTTAGGATAAATCGTTTGAATTTTAAAGGATTCTGAACCTGAAGGTATTTTACGAAAATGCCACTTTGCGCATAAAACATAGAGTTCCTAATCCCAAATTCTGCTGC
>CALKXC010000068.1 GCA_938004025.1 uncultured Leucothrix sp.
TATCAAGAATCGATGAGTCACTGATAAATATAGGCTCTGGGAAAAGACAAATAGTGACTGGTGGAAAACTGAATCAACAATACCAGATCACTATTCCGGAAGCATTCGCTTCAATAAACGGTAAGTATTAACAGGTGCTTAATGGATAGAAACTCACCCTATTACAGACAAGTATCCCTTTTGATTAACTGCATTCCACACGTAGCGAGAGAGACCTGCTTTGCGCTGAAGGGTGGAACTGCTATCAATCTATTCGTAAACAATTTTCCGCGGCTTTCTGTCGATATTGATTTGGCTTATTTGCCTTTAGAGCCAAGGGATCAAGCACTCAGCAATGTTCGTATTGCGCTGTCAAAAATTTCATAAAAGCCAAGCTTCGAATTAACTAATGCGGTGCAGAAAGGTTGTAAACATCCATAACATTCGATGTCGACGCCCAACAAAACGTATGAAGCCAACATCAAACTCTAAAATTTTCTCTCTTGTGCTTCAGACTCACAAACTTTTCCATAGCACCTATGCGATTCTAGATTTACTCGGTGACTCATATTAAAATTTTGGGAGATTCCCTATATAACTTTAGATCTAGAGAATATCAGCCACAGAACAATTTTTAAGGAGGTTAACCAGAACCCTCAAAACAACAATGCTACAAGCTTCATAATAATCAAACAATTACTTGTACCTAAGAACATGTATTCAAACGATTCGTAATGTAAGATTGTTGTCCCCAACGGAGGTGACGGACACTCTCCAAAATATTTATGAGTTGCACAAGAATTATTGATTCTTGGGAGACGTTTTGAAATTCCTTACACTGATCACTACATGTTTTCTTGTCGCTATAACTGGATGCTCGGACAACAAGCCACGGCAACCCTCCCCAGAGGAGATAGCCAACCGAAAAGTACGAGCAGAAACCAAAATATTAATGGAAAACGAGATTAAAAAGTAGTTATTAAATTCCAGTGACATTGAATTACAGAAGTTGTTAGCCGAATGTCGTCAACTGGTAAATGAACATGCTGACAAATCAAATAAAGGACCCTATACAAATCATATGATTGATGTGTACAGTGCAGATATTTATCAGAGACCTGCCGGAGGTAAAGCAATTAAAAGCGATCAGGAACGAATAGAATCTTTAAGGCGATTCGGTCCAAATATATCTCTAAATACACAATATGCGATATTGTCAGTAACAGATAGTTTTAACGGCCCTGTCAAATCCGTAGATAAATATGATTGCGAGCTTGGCAAAGGCCCCAAAATTGTATTTGCAAAAAGGTCATATTTTTAGATTGACCGATAGATAGGAAAAGGGCAAATAGTAAAGACCAATAGTTAATCCTAACCGTTGGAACGGATTCTGGCCCAGCTCTAGCTGCACGATGGCTGACAGCCACTATGGCTCTTGCGTAAATCCACAGGCTGCCGATATAAATAGATGATCGGCAAGCCAGCGTTCAGTCGCAGGGTAAAACATGCGTTCATAATTGCTGAACAAACTTACCTACCGACGCGATGCTGTGTTGATCAATGCCTTCGATAGTGATCCCGTTAGGAAGCCGAATGCTCAGCTATTCGTCTGGTGGTTTCACTACCTCTTGAATGTCGACTTGCTATAGTCTCCAGACACGTCAAGAGGACAAATGAATGACCAAACGAGTGATCTTAGCCAGCAGCGTCCTACGAGTTTTTTCAAAACTTTACCAGGGCGAATTCGAAGACGGATGGGAAGCCGGTGAAGAAGTTTTTAAAAACTTCAATGACCTCGATACACTCATCCGAAATTTGCGCCCGGAGGGTGCCTCCCCGACGGAACGAGGTTGGATATTCTGGCGCGAATCAATTATTCGTGCACTTGAGGACGTCATCGGAAAGCTGGATATCGGCAACGATGAAGATGCCATCATTAAATCTATAATTTGTTATACCGATCAATGGCGCTGCGAAGATACAGAGCAACTTCCATTACGCAGCGCTTTCGAGCACCCAGCAACTTGTCCGATTTACATTGATGCGCGCAAGTCTTTACTTGGCTGGCTTAAGGCTGATTTTTCTATAGAGCTATCAGGAATTGAGGAAACCACCCTACTGACCCAGTTTGACCGAGCGATAGACGATGCAGTATGCCGGCTATGGAGCAAAGAATCTCCATACTTTGGTCAAATGGTCGACCAACTCAGCGGCCCAGTTGCTGAAGGAATTGGACAACGCCGCCAATGGGATGCACATGGACTGTGGATGCGCGACCGCTTTTGGCGCGACCCTCTCTGGGGACAAGAGAAGACGCAGATTACGCTAAGTGACCTTTATGTACCCTTGCGAGGGTATGACCGCACACCAGTAGAGGCAAAGGAAGGCGAAAGGTTCGGCCACATAAAAGTCTATGATGCTCGCGTTTTCGATATGCACAGCGAAATAGAATACTGGCTGAAAATACCTCAAGGCAGTGTTCGAGATCGCATGCGAGTTATCGGAGGCTCCCCAGGTAGTGGGAAGTCGAGCTTTGCACGCAAACTAGGTGCGGACGTATCGAGATGGGAAGACTGGCGAGCCATCTTTGTCGAGGTCCAAGGGATGAGCAATACAAGCGATCTTCACCGCGAAATTGGGGAGCGCATGGTTCGCCGCCGTAAAGAAACCGGATTTGAGCAAAATCCACTTGACATGGATGAGGATCGCGAAAATTTGCTCTTGATCCTTGACGGTTTGGATGAACTTTCAAAACCAGGCCCAGAGGCCACCGCCATACTAACTGGTTTCATCCGCGGGCTAAAAGAACTACTAAACGACAAAAAATCTCTCCGCGTAATCGTCCTCGGACGACCACAATCGGCAGCAGACGCTTTGAAAGAGAGCGCCCTACCTGAAAACCATTTGCTGAATGTCCTATGGCTGGCAAAAGTAGATCATAAGCGATTAAGAGTGAATGCTGAAAATTTCAACGACCCCAACGAACTTTGTAAACTTGACCAGCGAGATGAATATTGGGAAAAATGGTGCAAAGTGTCCGGTAACTTTCCTAACACTTGCTTGCTTAAGAACGAAAAATTCGGTGAACTAAACGTTGAGCCTGTCTTGGCCTATCTGGTGCTGAATTATCTGGAAAATGGGGGCGATCCTGACAATATCAGGAACCGTAACGATATTTATGAACGCGTCATTCGCGATCTCAAGCCACGAAGATGGGGCAGCTACGCACATCCTGGCACCGAAGAGCTTTCGGAAGATGACTTCATATTTCTGCTCGAATGCCTCGGTCTCGCGGCTTGGGCAAACGGAGGGCGCATTGGTGATGACAATGAGTTCGATCGTATTCGAGATCACTGCTCACCTGACCCGGAATACTATCGCGACGTAGATGCTGCAACACTTCAAAATGTTGCCACGCAATTCTATACTCATATTCAGGGAGGTTATGAATTCATCCATAAAAGTTTTGCCGAATATTTAACCGCCCGTGGCTTGATCAACTTCGCTAAGGGTCGATTACTTAATGATCGCAACAAGCTTACTTCGTGGTTGGAATTGACAGGAGGGCAAGAGGTTGATGAACAAGTCTATCGATTTCTAATGGACGAGGCTAAGCTATGCACGCCAGAGGATGCACTTCAATCGAAGCAGCTGCTCGAGAAACTTTTTAAGGAAGCGCAGCAAACCGGCTTCCCAGCCCACAAGATGTCGACTGACAATTGGCGTACAGCAGAGGCGCGCCAGCGCAACGCAGAAATCGCCAATCTAGCGTGTTTAAGCGCGTTCGTCCACAGAGTCATGGATACCGACCTCGAAGCCGCAAATTGGGGTTTTGATCTACCTAATGCAACTACGAGTATGGACTTAATAAATAGGATTTCTAAATCTCAAAATCACGAAATGATTGCGTTGACCTGGTTTAATGCGGTCGACATGGCTTCGCAAGAACTGGTAAACGCAAATCTTACAGATGCCTCATTCCGATACGCAAATCTAAGCCACACTACGTTATTCGGGTCAAGAGTATTCGACACAGATTTTCATGGTGCGAATCTATCAAGCGCTCATCTTGACTATATGTTCTCGACCCGTTCAGAATATTCATACGCGAATTTAACTAGCGCAACTCTATCAAATTCGCAACTCACCGATTCATTGTTCCGAAATGCGAAGCTCATCGCAGCAGACCTCAGCATGGTTAACCTCTCCCGCGCAGATCTTACAGATGCAAATCTTACCGATGCAAACTTAACCGGAGCAAACCTAAGTAACGCGAACTTTTTTGGAGCGATTCTGACTGATGCAAACCTCTCCAACGCGAGCCTCACTGAGAAAACTATGATAACTCAAGAGCAAATCGAAAGCGCCAAAGGAAATGGCGATACAAAGCTACCAGAGAGCCTGACACACCCAACTCACTGGTTAGATGATAAGAAATGAGCACGATGAACAGCTTCCCTAGTAATATGTTAAGACTACTGGAGAAAGGCTGGGCGCTAAACCTAGAAATTGCGACAAGAGCAAATGAAGGATCTTATAAAGGGTGAACCAAGGGATTGAATAGAGAGGGCACAACGCACCCACACTCATTACCTTACTTGCTACCATCATGTACACGGTAACCATTCAACTATATTATTTCAAATATTGTTTTTATAGGATTTTTTTCAACTCTCCCCCACTCCACCAATACCGAAGCCCCGATAATTTGATTGGGGCTTTTTTCGTTGTGCAAAGGGCTCTTAAGCTGTAGACAATAAATTAGGGTTATCCATATAAAAATGGGAGTTTGGCTCCCAGACCCCGAGGATGTGAAGCTCAAGTTAAGGGCAAGAATTCCTCTAGTATCGCTTCAATCGGCAGTTGAATAAACACTGTGGCGGTATCAACCAGTAGTATGAGTTCTGACAAATTGTTCGCCGCACCTAAAAGGTAATGATCAGGACGCACTAAGACTGCCTCAACGTCAAACTCCACTAAAAACGCGGACAGCTCTCATTCACCTTCAACCGATATCACCGCTAAATCAAGTTCACGCCCGGCGTATTGATGAAGGTACTCCGACAACAATGCGGCACTGATAAGGAGTACTGGACTTTGACCGATACGATCATCCAGTCGTTGACCACTGCTCAGCATAGGTTGAGGGAACCAAATACCCTGATAATCTTTACAACCAACACCCAAGCCTGCGCCGAGGCTGGGCACTATGCTTTTCATTTTGTTACTTTCGCGTTTATCAGCAAAGGCCTGTTTAAGCGATTCCTCTGTGTCGCATGACTCGATCAACGCACCTAATCGAATGGCTGTTTCAATATATTCCCGAACATTAGGGATACGTTCACTTTGATAACTTACGAGTAGTGTTTCTTTGACTGCGTCTGAAATATTGGTTTCTAGGCAACACTTAGCCAGTTTCCAGCTCAGGTTCGACACATCCCGAATGCTGGCACACATGCCTTGCCCCATAAAAGGCGATGTTAGGTGGGCAGCATCGCCCGCAATGAATATTCGCCCATCACGCCACTGCTTCGCTATGAGTGATTTGAATTCGTAAACGGCACTTCTCTCTATGGTAGCTTCCGCAGGTGACAACCATTCGCCAATCAGATTCCAAATTGACTCTTCACTCGTGATGGCATCTAAATCATCTCCAGGTTTGAGTGATATCTCCCAGCGGCGACGGTTGCCTGGACATCTAACGTAAGTTGCTGGCCTATCCCCTCCACAATGTTGAATTGTGAAATCACCTAGTTCGGGTTTATCCTGATTTAACAAGACATCAACGACCAACCAATGTGCATTAAAACCTAGGTCCTCAACACTTTCTGAAATATGCTGTCGGACGGTGGAGTTAGCGCCATCACAGCCCACCACAAACTGCGCTTGCACACAAACAGGCACACCAGTCTGACGATCTTTGAACGTCACGTTTACCTGCTCGTCGTTCTGCTCAATCTTGCATACGTCAACGTATGTCTTAAGCTGCGTGAGGGTGTTTTTCTGTATTTGATCTCGCAAAACTGTTTCAAGATCAGGCTGATGAAAACGATAACTGGAGTACCAGCCATTGTCGCTGACGCCAGCAGGCCGTGGCCAATCAAGCAGAAGTTTACCGTTGGGATCGACAAAACGCATACCTGGATTGTACCGAGTCACTTTTTCGAGTGTCTCAGCTACACCTAGCGTTTGAAAGACACGCATAATTTGATCATCGAAATGTACCGCTCTGGGAAGTGGGTATATCGACTTCTCCCGTTCAAGAATCAGCGTTGAAACGCCACACTGAGCTAGTAGCAAAGACAACGTTGCGCCAGTGGGACCACAGCCCACAATGACAACATCAATACTTTTAGCAATGCCTCCGTCAGTGTTAACGGACTTCTCGTCATTGCGTGTATCAGAATGATGCATAGAGTGTGCGATACCTAGCGTCCGATATGACTGTAAAGCCATGGGCAGTCGACAAGCTGTGGTGCCTGTCGCCCTTCCCTGGCAGCTTGTAAACGCATATCCCTAAGAGTTTTTCGCTTATCTTCTGGCAGGTGCAATCGCTCATGTCCCCAGAAGCTTGGCCCTGCAAACGTCTCATGCGGCTCCCATTGCGACGGGTCGATAATGCGCCCTCCCCAACCGCTTTCAATAAAAAAACCCGATGGCGTATTTGCGTAAAACGACGTCATATAGTCGTTTGTGTGACGTCCCAGTGAGTATGCAATTCTGTCATCAGCCTGCTGAGCAATGTCATACCCCTGCCCGACATCATCCAGATTGTGGTATTCGACCATAAAGTGATGAAAGCCAGTTTGCCCAGTGCCAATGACTGCAAAGCTATGGTGTCGTCCGTTCACATGAAAGAAATACATAGGATAGGGTGACAAGCCATAGTCGCTAACAGAAAACCCCAAGGTGTCTCTATAAAAAACTAGGAGACTATCCACGTCTTGAGCATGCAAGACGGCATGTCCCATTCCATAGGGTCCCGTCTTGAAACCAGAGACAGGCCTGCCCGGCTTAAACGGATCGGTATCGATCATTGGATCGACAAAGAGCTCAACGCGGTTACCATTCGGATCATCGAACAGAATCATCTCGGACACGAATCGCCTATCGCAAAGCGAACGAGATGCAACGTTAACGGGTGTTCCCGTTAGTTCGACTGCCGCGGCAAACTCTATTAAATCTGTTGAACTTTCAACTTCCCACCCTAAAAAGGCCAGTGTCTCTCCGGGCTCATCAGTCACTACAAAGCGCTGCTTGTAGTCATCCATTTTGAAAGAAATATTTTTACCAGCATTATCAAGCTGACTCATGCCGAGCTGAGTGGTTGAAAAATGTGCCCAATCCGTCAGCTTATCGGATCGAATGCCAATGTAACCTAGAGACAATATAGCCATAGGAATTTAAACCCTGTGATTGTGACTATCGATTAGCAACGGACGTCTACGCTACAAGTCCCATGAATTATATGATTGCCGATCTGCTTATGCATGGCTTAAACTTACCGGAGGTCATCTTCCGCTACTACTATTTTTACTAGAGTGCAGCAAACATTAAACACGTATCTCCACCAACGGCTACACCAACTGACTCAACACACGCTGAGTGCCTTAAAGGGGTCGATAGAGGGTCCGGAGAACATCGTACGCTAAGGGGTATCGGTATCACAGCGCACTTGAATAACGAGAATTCAAAGCTCGAACATGCCAACAAATTGCCGGTCATTCGGATCCGAAAACCACCCTGCTCTATGACCGTAGAAGTGACGAAATTTCGTTAGATGAAGTAGAGAAGATAGGTATTTAAATGTACCTCTGAATAGTGAGCATTTATAGGAGCCAACACAGGAACCGGATCGGCCGCACCCGCGATAACAGTCGCGGTCTATCCGATCCAAATCCTCTATCGCCCCTATCAAATCCATATTGCGACAGTAAAAATCCAGCCCCAGAAGAGCCAAAATACTCCAGTTATGTAGATGTATTTTTTCGTTTTTCGCTTCCAGTACGCCAACAGCGGAGCGGAAATTGTGATCAACGAAGTTGCCATTTGAATCGTAGCTGCATTCAGATTCTGACGAACTACGCCATTTTTGGTGAAGTATCGCTCTATCCCCTGCCTGATACCTTGATTGATGCCCTAGAGCAGACACACCGCGTTAGAAAGGCTAAGAGAGCTAAAGCGAAGGGAAAGACCGCCTCTCTCTGACCATGGGAAGAACACAGGCGACCAAACACGTTTGAGCAGTCATGGAAGTGGCGGATATTTCAGGTGATCACGCCACACCCAAAGGCTTCGGGGTTCGCATGGCTATGCAGACCCGAAACCCGCGCCTTGTTCAAAAGCTATTGGGCCATTCCAATCTTGAAACAACCGCTATCTATATGGATTTGGTCGGCGATGAAGCTCGCGCCGAAGTGGTTGGAGCTTGGTGATTGATGCCTAGATATTCTAGGCTTTTTTACTATGCGACGTGTCTATATTAAGATTATCACGCTACTTGGAATCTTTTGGTTATGAAGATAAAGGTTGCTCTGAATTGTTGTTGCAAGCCTGCCATTCACCAGAATTTAGGTTGCTCGCAATCTCAGAATACGAGGAATTTGGATCGTATAAAAAATCTGGATTCGCTGCCCCGAAATCTGTGAGGCCTTCTTTTGAGCGTCTCCCAAAATAACCATCTGCCACTCCAACGTCACAGTCATGTTCTAGCAGTAAGCTTTGCAATCTACGTGCATCAGGATCTGCCGCCGCCGCTGCCGCCGTATCCCCGGATTGCTGTCTGAAGGGATTCTTGTTCATGAGGGCTTGTTTTTGGCCAGGGGTCAGCTCGTCCCATACCTTTTTCGCTAAAAGCGCTTCACCGACACCACCAGCACAGCCAGTAAGAAGCACACTACAGAGGCTTATAGTAACTGTTGTACCACGGATAAAACTCATCATAAACCCTTCTTAGGTGGAATCTCAACTACATGCAAAGCTACCAAGATATCCAATTATCTAATCAACGCAGCCTTGAAGCGAAGGGAAATTCTGCATCAGATGCCGCTGTCTATTCAAGCTAGAAACAGTAACCAGATCACATACTTTAATAATTCCTTATCTACTCGATGTTTGTTCTATAAATACGTCTAAGTAGTCTCAAGTATGGAGTCTTAGGCTGCACCTGCAAAATCTAATTATATTTAGAATTCGTGTATGCTGGATTCATCAATAATTTAGTCTTGATCATCTAATGCCATGATAAATAGCAAATTAAAACTCGCTCTGATTTTCATACTGCCATTGGCGCTTTCCTCATGTAAATTACTTGAGACCAAAGAAGGTCTTGGTGGCATATTGGGAGCTGTTGGAGGAAATGCTCTATGTCATGAGCTTGCTAAGAACACAAAACATCGGGGTGTAATCCGTGATATTTGTACAGGATTAGGTGCCTTCATCGGCGCAAAAATAGGCGCGCGATTAGACGAGCAAGACAGAATAAGAATGGCCAAGACAACCCAGACTTCATTGGTGTCTGGACAAAGTGGCTCTTGGTCCAACAGAGAAAATAAAACGAAAGGTAGCACTACGGTTTTGTCTACAAGCAGTTCCGCAACGCCGATAAAAGTAAAGGTTCTTAAAAGTAAGGTTAAAAAAGTACCACCACTTGCAATTATAGGAGCTACCTATTTAGCGAAGCAGGCATCTAATGTACGAGGGGGTCCCAGCACCGATTACGTCGTAGTGGGTAGCCTTAAAAACCAAGAAGCAGTTAGAGTCGTCGGCCAAGTCATCGGACAGCGTTGGTTTATGATAAGTGAAGGTGGTGCTGGCAGCGGCTTTGTACATGGAAACCTGTTGGAGGCTGCGCCAATCGCAGAAGTGATTGAGCAGAAAATTGATCCTGCCGATGTAGTAGAAGAAGTTGTCGCAGAGAAAACACTCTGTCGAGTAATTGAGAATTCAGTAACGTTAGCCGACGGTAGCGTACAAAAAGAGAAGTTAACCGCATGCCAGGGCCCAAATGGATGGGAAGTCAAGAATACTCCGGCTTAGACTAAAGACTTGCTGATTAAAAAACACCAACTTGCAATGCGAGGCCAGCTGTGAAGATTAGATACCTAAGCCCGCTTATCATCCTGTGTAGCGTACTTATAGCCTCCTTTGCCGTTGATGCAGTGGCGCAAATGCGCGGTGGCTGGTATGCCAACCAGTCAATGATGCGTCAGAACCAAATGATGCAGCAGCAAAGAGCCGCTCAACAGCGCCAAGCAATGCAAGCGCAGCAGCGACGGCAACAACAAGCAATGCAACAGCAACGGGCGCAACGACAGCAAGCCTTACAGGCGCAGCGGCAGCGTGTCCAACAACAAATGCAAAAACGCCAACAGGCGATTGCCAGTAAACGCGCCGCAATGCAAAAACGGCAACGTACCACTCTAGTGCAACGTCAGAGCGCCATCAAATCTCGCCAAAGTACAGCCCTAGCAAAAACCTCAAAGCCGACCACTGGGCTAAAGAAAAACTCAGTCGTTCAAAAAAGGTCAATCCGCCAGCAAAGACTAGCCAAGGAACGCACTGAGCGGCTGCGTAAACTTCGATTGCAGCGTGATAAAGAACAAGCGGCTACCCAGAAGCAAAAGTTAGCTAAACAACAAAGTACGACACTTCCTCTATCTACCCTTGCGGCCCGCTCGCGCGTGACTAATACGCAGCCTGCGCTAAAACCCAAGACTACAGCGTCATTTAAACAGGCTCGATTGTCTAGTAAAACGGCAACAACAACCACCAGTCAGAAATTAAAAAAGCAACGTGACTATGTACAGGCCCGAGCGAAGCAACTCAAAAACCTAACTCTAAAGAAGCCTGTAGCCAAGCCTAAAGCCGATACACAAGCAAAGCAGAAAACTAAAAACGCAGCATCCAAAAATTTTGGTGCTTGCGATGTAATAACTAAAAAGTGCGTATGCTCGTTTGATGGCGATACAGGAGTCCTCACATCAAAAGGCACGGTGAAAATCCGGGATATCACACCTGGCAACAACCTTGTTTGGTCCAAAAACGACAAGACGGGTGATGCTTCTTGGCAGCCAGTTCTTGCTCAGTACTCAAACCACTATGAGTCACAGGTTCATATTGAACTTGCTTCCGCTGCTAACGATAACAGCTACACGATTGTTTCCAATCAAATACACCCTTTCTTTGTGATTCAAACAGGATTAAGGCCTGTTTCCAGTGTCGGTGGAATGGTTCAAGCTGGTGAGTGGGTTCAGGCTCAAGATCTACGTCAAGGGGATACCTTACTATCCGCTGAAAACATCGTTGTTGAGATTGAGCGAGTTTCGTTCGTTCCGCAGGCTTTTGAAGCCTTCAATCTGCATGTGGCGAACAACAATACTTATTTTGTCACCGATACATTATCCACAGGTAATCATTCTGTTTGGGTGCATAATGATTGCCCTTCGAAAAACAAAACTGCTAGTAATTTAAAATCAGTAAGACCTAGCGTTGCGAAGGGAGTAACTAAATTACTCACTTCGACTCGTCAAAGTTTACTAAACTCTGTCACAGACAAAAAACTATTGAGCCGTATCGATAAGTTATATCGTCAAGGTGCAAAGATTGGCAACGGAGGCACAGCAGATGCAATACGTTATGAGCTGAAAACTGGGAAGTTGTTGTCTCCCAAAGGGCACTCTCTCAAGGGTATTGAGATGAGGAATGGGTTAATGAAGGATATTAAAAGTGGAAGACTTAATAAGACTGATACTAGAATAGCCAAGGGATTAGTTAGGGATCTACAAAATGCACTGTCAGGACAGTAATCTTAATTTAAAGCCGTACGATTTGTTGCTTTTTATCCAGAAAACAATTCCCGATTTCAACAAGATAGCTGATACTGATGACGGAATCTACAACGCTTTGGGAGACTTTGCTATTTATTTAAGAGATTCTTTAGATGAAAAATCAATTTCGGAATCTGATTTAAAAAACGCATTCCAAGTAATGAATATGATGGGTTCAGCGGAAGATTTAGAAGTACAAAATTTACTTGTTGTCGGTATTTTAGAAATATTAACTGACAAAGATAACGTGGTGGAAATTGTTAAAAAGCACTTAGAGGGTAATGCATCTCAACTGTTTGAAATGGTTCTTGAAGGCTGGAAATTTAACTGACAAAGATTCTACAGTTTTTACATGTAACTTCTACATGTAAACAATTCAGTTACACGCTTCAAAACAACACCTCTTCCAAGCTCCAACCACTAGAACCAGTTCTAAACCTACCAAACTTCCAATCAACTACTGCATTTCTGCAAGCACCTGCTGCCATGTTTTGGAAAATATTGTTGCCATTTTCGCACTGTATATTGACTCGATATTCGCACTCAAAGTCAGTTGCAGAAGTTTGCATACAGTTTCTAACCCTAGCGCCCCGTTGCTTCGCACACATAGTAAACAACATTCCTCCATTGACGCAGTTGCGTTTGGTGAATATTGAACCCATATCTCTTTCAGTTGGCCCTGCGATTTCTTTGTAGAACGTCTCACCCTCAGGATTTAAATCTTTTAACATCGCGATTGACGGTTGATACCCAGCCTTACCCGCTTGCTCAAACCAGCTCAAGGCATCAACAAAGTCATTGTGTTCACCAGAGCTTGTTAGGAGATTTTCCGCTTTGTGATGCAACGCAGCTGCATAGCTTTGTTGTGCAGACAGTTCTATGTAGTCGCGGGCATTCTCATCGTCTCCGGCAAACATCAGCACGCGTCCTAATTGGTATTGTTGCCTTGGATCACTTGGAGCATTCTCTACTGCCGCAATGCAAGCATCTAATGCTCGGTCAAACTCTCTGGGGTCCAACGCCTCGTCATTAAAGTCCATACCTGCGACCAGTTTGTTCGGGTCTTCTGCGTCTCCAGCTAATCGATCGCACTGCCTAATACCATTGGAATCAGGCAACCCATTTGCAGGTTGCTCGATGAGCCTTAACAGCTCTTCTTGTGCACGCTCAGGTTCGTGGAATTCACTATCCGATACTACGGCGGACACAGGGCTAAGGGCTTCATCACTACCCTGAACTGACGTTAAGACAAATTTAGACTCATTCGTATCATCCTGGACAATCACAAGCGACCAAGGGCCTTTCTTCTTGCTCTGATTGAAACTGACCAGCGTATGATCGTTATCGTATAGCTCACATGCAATATCAACTAACGTTCTTGTTTCATCAAGGTTGCGAATAGGCTGGTTGTAAAAGCCCTTATCCACTGATGCATTTACCAAAAGGCTTTCGCAGATCTGATCCCTATCTTCAATGAGCTTTAAATCAACAATTTTTTGATATTCTGCAAAGCCCTCGAACTGGCTTGTAAGCTCTTGGTAAATATTGGATTGGCTTTGTAGCTCTGTTGCTATTTGATCATCCAGTTCAAGCTCTAAAATACCTTTTTTGAATTCAGGTAAATCAGAAGCTAGCTCTGAGTTGATTTTTTCGATGGTGTGGATAACAAGTTGCTCGGACTCATCCTCAAAACCTGAATCGCCGAACTCCCCCGCTAGAGCAAACCCTGTTTCCATGACAGTATCGGTATCGATATGTCCTTGGCCCGATGCATCTATGGTTTCTTTAGCCAGCGTTGTCAGCTCTTCCATTCGCTGATTTAGTTGGATGACTAGTTGATCAGGGTATATTCCAAGTAAAGCAGAAGCTCCAGGGAAAAGTTTTGTGCTTTCTGTGTCTGGTGCCTCGGCCAGAAAATCAGCCGCGTAATTTACGTCTAACAAAGTGGCCTCACCAAGCTCATCCTTTAGGATATTGAACTCGTCATTAACGACTTCTACCAACTGTTTATCCATGAATTGAGTAAATTCATCAGACTCAGACAGTTCTGCTTTCTCAGTGGCTTTAACGAATAGTTGCGCGAGCGATAGTGAATAGTCATCGAAAATCTCTGAAGCTTGTGCGGTCCAGAAATTCTGTTTCAAATTTTGCAGGTTCGTTAAATAGGTCATTAGATAATTGTCATACTGATCAGGCTTAATCGCTTGAATAGCCTCCATCAGTACATCAAGGTGGTGCTTGACGGTTTCAAAATTGGGTAAGCCAGGCCCAGCGGATTGTAAATAAGATTGAAACCCTTCCATGTCCCCATCGACGGCTTCACTCAAGCGAACCAATTGTTCTTTGAGGATCTCGTACTGGATAGTTTCTTTTATGCCAGGAATGGCATCAAACGGCTTATATAATGAATACAGCGCCCCAAAATTAAATAGATCTGGCTCCCTTAAATTGAAAAACAAAGCATATTGTTCAAGTGGGGCTGGTGCTGATTGTATTGACCATTTTACGTCTGCGTTTGTATCTGCCGTGAATATCTCAACGCCATCGGTGAATCCTTTGAATTTAATTGTCTCAATTTGTCCGTCACATTCATACCCGAGGATATCCTTTATTGCATCGCTCCAAGTCTGAATAATCTCATCTTCAAGCTCGAATTTGTCGGCTCGCGTAGTTGAAATATTAATGGTGGCTTCTTCAGCACACTGATAGTCAGAGTCCATCGAAAATTTGATGGCATCGCCGTGCGTGGCAAGCTCGCGATCTTGAGCCGTCATGGTTGCTGAAAATGTCAGCAAAATACTAAACAAGAGGGAGCTTTTCATACCTATATTTCTTGCTCTTCTCTTCATTTCTGCACGCTCTTATAAGCTGATATTTATGTTGTTGAATACTTTCTAACTCAATAAATTATAACAAAGCAAAAGAGATGGGTGGCTTATATGCTACTACCCTAAAAGGGCGTATGACTCAAAATAGAAACCTAAATATTGCAAATGCCACGGATGCCCATTTGCAAGGCATCGTAGTAGATTTTGTGTCTGAAACCATTTTGAGGGCGTTACTCACCGAGCAAGATTTCTCTTGTCACCAAAAATTGATCACTATTAGCCACTTCATCACCGCTTAGATAATTGTTTCAGCGTGCTGTTGTGCCTATCGAGGCTCTAATAGGTCAAGTTTTCTATTTATCAATGACTTAACAAATGGATTTTGAGTGCACCAAAAGCCACCCCTTTCAGTGCGCTAGCAACCTGCTTAAGTTGATTCACTTCACAAATAATATGCATTGCATGACATATGCCATGTAAGGCATAATGTTTGCAATGACATGGCCGATACAGTTTCAACGTGAATTCGCAATCGAGTTCGATGCAATGGATGCTGAATTGCAGGATGCCCTACTCGCGCGACTGCTGGTTTTGGAAGAAATCGGTCCAAGCCTAGGCAGGCCAAAGGTCGACACGCTAAATGGATCGGCGCACTCCAACATGAAGGAACTTAGGTTCGATCATGGCGGTGGAGGGGTCTGAAGTCCAACGGTACGAAAACGTACGCTAAGGGCTGTCTACGATGTTATAAATTTGTAGACAGGGTAATCGACCTCAATTAGACTGTCTATTAAATCGTTTTCAGCACCATTAGTAGACAAATCGTCTATTAATCGATTTCGGAGACACTTTCGACCATGCGACTCTTCGGCTATGCACGTGTTTCCACGAGCCAGCAGTCACTCGATACCCAGATCAAAACATTGCTGGAAGCTGGTGTTGTGAAAAGCAGAATCTTCACAGACAAAGTCACCGGCAGCCATGTCAAACGCAATGGCCTTGATCTGTTGCGTGTCAAAATTGAAGAAAGCGATGTGATACTGGTGACCAAGCTAGATCGGTTGGGCCGCGATACCGCAGACATGATTCAATTGATAAAAGAATTTGATGAAATTGGTGTTGCCGTGCGTTTTCTGGATGACGGCATCAGCACCGAAGGTACGATGGGCAAAATGGTTGTTACCATTCTGTCTGCCGTTGCCCAGGCAGAACGTCAACGCATTCTAGAGCGAACCAATGAAGGACGATTGCAAGCTAAGGCTAACGGTGTGAAATTTGGCCGTAAGCGCACTGTAGACCGGAAGAAGGTGATCGATTTGAATGATGAAGGTATGGGTGCAACAGAAATCTCAAAACAGACGGGCATAGGCCGGTCAACAGTGTACAAATTGTTGCGCGAATCTAACGACTGAATATGGTTTGGGATAGAAGATGTGATCCATTGAGAATCATTCGCTACCAACGAAATACTGATTGACAGGCTTACACTACATTGCTTTCGAGATTTAGCATCGTGAAGCATTCTGTTCTACTGCCGATACACGATGTAACATTCAAATATACTAGAACCGACGCCTCAGCTTTAGGGTGATATCCATTAGTTATGCAATTAGAAATCACGTTGACAGCAGCGGCATCCGATCCCTATGTAGCCAGCGATCTTGGGTATCTACTGCATAAGAATCCGGCTCGTGTCTTTACGCGCGCTGTGGCTTCGGGAACTGCTACAGTCTTCTATTCAGAAAACACAGCTGCTAGATGCACGGCAACTCTGTATGTGGATGTCGATCCGATTGCGCTTGTGCGCGGGAAGAACAAGCAGACAACTGGCTTACTAGATCAATACGTAAACACACGCCCATATGTGGCAAATTCCATACTGTCCGTCGCAATTAACAAGAGCTTTGCTCAGTCTATGGCGGGCAAGTCCAAGGATCGCCAGGCTTTGGCAGATCTACAATTACCCTTCGAAGCCTTTCTGGGACCAGTCGCATGCCAGGGCGATGAAGAATTCGTCTTATCACTTTTTGAACCACTTGGCTACACATGCTCCGTCACATCACTCGGCGATGATGCTGACAGCAACCTGTATTCCATAAAGATTTCAGCCACCATTCGCTTATCTGAACTGTTAAACCAGATTTATGTATTGATACCGGTTCTGGACAATTCGAAGCACTGGTGGGTTGATCAGGATGAAGTAGAGAATCTACTCAACAAGGGTGCCCACTGGTTGGCACAGCATCCCATGCGTGAGGTGATTACGCGGCGAGCATTGAAACATCGTCGAGAACTTGCTGATGTACTATTAGAACGATTGTCAGTGTTGGATGATGACAAGGGCTCTGATGAGGCGAGGAATTCGAACGCAGCGGCCATCTCGGAACCTGTTATTTCTGAGACCTCAGGAGTGGCCCCTGTGCGCTTACATGATCAACGTTTGGATCGGGTCGCGCACCTTTTGAAAGAGCATTCCGTATCTCGCGTGTTGGATCTGGGCTGTGGCGAGGGAAAATTGATTAGTCGATTACTCAAAACACCACAATTCACAAAAATCATGGGTGTTGATCCTTCACTGCGATCCCTTCGTCGAGCACGCGAGCGATTCTACCTGGAAGATGGTGGGGAAGCGTTAAATGAACGACTGCAGTTTCAACTAGGTAGTTTGACTTACGCTGACAGACGGCTACGAGGGTTTGATGCTGCAACTTTGGTGGAAGTGATTGAACATATAGACACGAATAGACTGGTTGCCCTCGAACGGTCACTGTTTGGCGATGCCCGCCCTGGTCTGATCATCGTCACGACACCCAATGCGGATTACAACGCCTTGTTTCAAGCCTTATCCGCTGGTGAATTTAGACATGAGGATCATCGTTTCGAGTGGAGCCGAGATGAGTTCAAGACATGGTGCCAAAAAATTGAACAGGAATATGGCTATCGAGTAGCAATTGAACCCCTAGGTCCAGTGGATGAACACCATGGTGCTCCCTCACAATTAGCGAGCTTTACGATCGACACAACGGAAGTGCAAACAGCGTGAATATAGCTTTGCCTGACTTTTCCCTGGTTTGTCTGATCGGTGCATCGGGCTCTGGTAAATCGAGTTTCGCGTCCGAACACTTCAAACCCACCGAGATCGTCTCCTCCGACGCATGCCGTGCTCGTGTCACTGATGATGCTACCGTGTTGGATGCAAATGAAGACACATTCGACCTCCTACAGTACATTGCCTCAGTACGACTCAAACGTCGGATGATGACCGTCATAGACGCAACATCGGTTCAACGTGCTGATCGAGCTCATCTCGTGAAATTGGCCCGCCGCTATCACGCTTTACCGGTCGCGATTGTCCTAGATTTGGATCCGTCGCTTTGTGAAGATAGAAACGCAATGAGAACGGATCGCTCCGTAAAACCTAGAGTTGCGCAACGTCACTCACAAAGCTTACGCAAAAGTCTTAGAGGGCTGCAAAAGGAAGGATTCCGGCAGGTGCATGTCCTGCGATCAATTAATGAAATCGATTCAGTTTCGATCTCTCGTGAGCCGTTGTGGACCGATCAGCGTCACGAACATGGTCCATTTGACATTATCGGTGACGTACACGGGTGTTATGACGAGCTAACCGAGCTCTTACGCAGCCTGGGCTATGTATTTGATTCCGAATATGAAGATTCTGAAAGTCTGATCTCCGCCCGTCATTCACAGGGCCGACAAGCATTTTTTGTTGGTGATCTCACCGATCGTGGACCTCGAAATCGAGATTGTTTGCGACTAGTAATGGGGATGTGTGCAAGCGGCACAGCTCGAGCGGTAGTGGGCAATCATGACTACAAGCTTTTGCAGTATTTGCGCGGTAAAAAAGTCAATCTGACCCATGGGCTCGATGGCACCGTAGCTGAGCTTAACAAGTGTAGCGATCAGTTCAGGCAACTGGTCAGCAGTTTTATTTACGATACCCGCTCCCACCAATGGTTGGACGAAGGCAACTTGGTGATTGCTCACGCGGGACTAAAAGATTCGATGCACGGTCGAGGCTCAGGTGAAGTTCGAAACTTTGCTATGTATGGAGAAACCACCGGTGCTGTAGACGAGTTTGGATTACCTGTCAGATTGGAGTGGGCTCGTGACTACCGCGGTAAGGCTTCCGTGGTATTTGGACATACACCTGTACCTGATGCCCAATGGCTGAACAACACAATATGTATCGATACTGGTTGTGTGTTTGGCGGCAAGCTAACGGCACTTCGCTGGCCAGAAAAAGAGTTAGTAGATGTACAGGCACACCAAGAATACGTTGCACCTGCAAAACCGATTTCCTCTGTACGAGGATTCAGTGCGCAACAGGACCATGATCTGCTTTTGTATTTTGATGACTTTATTGCCAAACAGCGTATTGATTGCCGATTAGGCCGCCCAGTGACCATACCTGAAGAGAACGCACTGGCGGCTTTGGAGTCGATGAGTCGTTTCGGGATAGATCCTCGCTGGTTAATATACCTGCCCCCTACTATGGCGGCATGCCCAACAGCGCCATCAGGTGCCTATCTGGAGCATCCCGAACAAGCACTTGAGCACTATAGAAGCCGCGGTATCAAGCAGCTTGTTGCAGAAGAGAAACATATGGGGTCCAGGGCCCTGCTTGTTGTCACACGCGGCGCTGATGTCGCTAAGAGACGATTTGGTACCGATGACGGAAAAGCTGGTGTCGTGTACACACGGACAGGGAAAGCGTATTTTAACGATGAGGCACTTGAAGCACAGCTGATTAACAGAGTATCCGTTGCAATCGAAGCCTCTGGGTTGTGGCAGGAGTTGAAAACGGATTGGGTTCTACTTGATGCAGAGCTAATGCCCTGGTCTGCCAAAGCGCTGGACATGATCAATGCGCAATACCTTTCAACCGCAATTGCTGCCGTCAATTCTGCAGATATGATTCTTAAAGCACTTAATCACGACACTTTGCCTGATGAATTAATAACGCTAAAAGATAAAGCTAGACATCAGATGAAAAACGCAGAAGGCTTGAAGAAAGTCGTGGAAGGTTACTGCTGGCCAGTAAATAGTGTAGAGGACTACCGTATTGCGCCCTTTCACATCCTGGCCGCTGAAGAACAGGTTTTCGTGGACAAACCACATTCGTGGCACATGCGACACTTAGAGCGATTGGCAGAGCAAGATACTGTGCTCACTACTACAGGCTGGAGGGAGGTTGATCCCAATTCCGTGAGTGACTGTGAGTCATTGATTGATTGGTGGACTGAACATACCAGTACAGGCGGTGAAGGGTTGGTGTTAAAACCTATGGCATTCACCGTTCGCGGGAATAAAGGTTTAATACAACCCGCTATGAAGGTGCGAGGAAAAGAATACCTGAGGATCATTTATGGACCTGATTACGATCTAGCAGAAAACATTGATCGACTGCGTGAGCGAGGACTGGGAAAAAAGTTCTCGATGGCAGAACGTGAGTATGTGCTCGGACTTGAGGGGTTGCACCGATTTGTGGAAAGGCGTCCTCTAGCTGATATTCATGCTTGTGCTCTGGGAGTGCTTGCATTGGAGAGCGAACCCGTTGATCCGCGTTTATAGTCAATATAGAGATCAATCCAGTGTGATTGGCATGTCTCCGCAAATACGGTGACTACCTTGAGTTTAAGCTAGTAGACTTCGACCGCTCTTGGTCGACCCAAATCCGTTGCAAACACGCAATATTCCTCCATCGAAAGTTCAGTTTCAAAGAAGTTGGCGTGAATATTTTCACATTTTTGGGAATGGATAGTGTCCTTAGCGTACGTTTTCGTACCACTGGACTTCAGACCCCGTGGAGTCTGGAGAGTCGCTTTTGTGTTTGATCCACAACGCCAAGGGATCGTATTGGTCGCCGGGAATAAAACCAGCGTGAACCAGAAGAAGTTTTACAAAGATCTGATTAAAACAGCTGATCTACGATATTCAGATCATTTGGCATCATCAGAATAATGGGAGACATACGATGAGCACCTTACAAGACAAGCTTGCCAAGCTCTCACCCGAGCGGAGAGAGAGAGTACTCGCACGAGGGCAAGAACTCATTGCTGAAGAGATGACCTTGCGAGAGCTTCGTCTTGCACTAGACATCACTCAGGAGCAATTGGCCGATTTACTAGAAACTGGACAGCACGGCATTTCGCGTCTGGAGCGCAGAAATGATATGAAACTATCTACGCTCGAAAACTATGTTTCTGCACTGGGTGGAGAACTTAAAATCGTTGCATCCTTTCCCGACCGAGATGACATCGCCCTACGCATTGCTTGATAAAGATTACATGCACCCGTCAAATACGCATGCGCGGAACATCCAACGGATCTAACCGCAATTCAATCAAATACGGCCCCTTACGATTTTGAAGTGCGGCAAGCGCCTCTTCAAGTTGCTCCTTCGAACGCACCTCGAATCCATCGCCACCAAGAGACTTAGCAACATCAACGAATGAAGGCCAATGAAATTCCGTAAGACTGGGATCCATCTTACGATCAACGAACTGAATGTGCTCTGCACCATAGGCAGAGTCATTTGCAATAATCACAATCAGATCAAGCCCAAGTCGCACGGCTGTATTGAATTCATTGATACCACCCATCATGAATCCTCCGTCACCACTAAAAAGGACAACCGGTCGGCCCGGTGCCCCAAGTCCTGCACCGATAGCTTCTTGAAGTCCCAACCCAATGGCTCCAAAATTGACGGTGCTAACAAAGCTCTGCGGGTTCGGAACCGATAGACGGCACCAAACCTCGGTCATGAATCGCCCACCATCGGTGACTAACACACGATCTTTGGGCAAGGCTTCTTCCATCCGCTCAAGGGCATACACAAAGTTTACAAAACCATCATTGGCGGTCGTTAATCC
>CALKXC010000069.1 GCA_938004025.1 uncultured Leucothrix sp.
CGTGCGCCGTAAATCAGCATTGTTAGCAAGTCTCGACCCAAGTAATCGGTTCCAAAGACGTAGCCATCTTCACCTGGTGGAGTAAAAGGTGCCCACACCATTTCAAATGGATCGCCAGGGTAAACAAACGGCCCTGCGACACCGGCAATCAGTACTAACAATAAAACGAACAGGGCGAGCATCGCGGCATGATCACGACGAAACATGCCCCAAGCTTCTGACATTGGGTGTTGTGCGGCGTCGATAATATCTTGAGCCGTCTCAGTCTTTTGCAAATTACCGCTCATTGTTTACCTCCCACACGAGGGTCAACAAGCCGTAAAGCCAGATCGGTTAATAAATTCCCAATCACAACAACCAGCGCTGAGAAGAATAAAATGCCCAGTATCGTGGGTGTGTCGCGAGCAATGATCGATTGGAAAGCTAAGGTTCCAAGCCCAGGCCAGCTATAAACCGCCTCGACTAGTACCGCTCCTGAAATCACGGCTGAGAACTGTAAACCTGCCAAGGTAATAACCGGTGAAACGGCATTCTTAAGGGCATGTTTGTAAACCACTTGCCGAGTACTTAAGCCCTTAGCTTTAGCGGTTCGTACATAGTCTGAGCCCAGCACTTCGAGCATTGCGGTTCGGCAAAGCCTTGAATACAAAGCTAAATAAATTGAGCAAAGAGTCAAAATGGGTAAGACGGAGTGATGAGCAATATCAACGAAGTGTGCCCAACCTCCCCCTTCAACAGTGACATCCTGCATTCCACTGGTTGGGAACCAGCCGAGATGTAAGGAAAATGCTAATAGGAACAGTATGCCTGTCCAAAATACGGGGGCGGCATAACCAAATAAAGCGAGACCAGTCACCAAATGACTGATAATGCCGTTGGGGTTTCGCGCCGATATCACCCCTAAAACAACACCGACTACTAGCGCCAGTATTTGTGCGCCTATCACCAGTATAAGCGTTGCGGGTAAACGTTCTAAAATAAGATCAACCACCGGTTGATTGTAGAAAAAGGAGTAGCCTAAATCTAAGTGGAACACCTTGCCAATGTAGGTGCCGAGCTGCACTAGAAATGGCTTATCTAAACCATAGTCATTTCTGATCTGAGCCATTATCTCAGCGTCAGCACCACCCATGGATTGGGCAATGGTGTCAGCGACATCGCCAGGTGCGGCGTGCATCATCGAAAAATTAAGCACCAACACTGCAAGCAGCAATATGACCGCGTAAATGGATCGAAAGAAAGTTGCGCGTAGAAACGTCAAAGTAAGTTCCTGAAATATCCCCAAAATGCGCGGCAAAGAAAATTATTTCTTCGCCGCAGACTAGTTTCTTCTAAAGCTTACTTCAGGTAAGTCATATCCATTGGTGAACTGGTTGACCAGATTCCTAATGGAGGATTACCGACTTTGTCGCTATAAACGGTGTGATAAGGAAGCGTGTTGGTGAAGTAAACTGGTACTTCATCCGCAACAATTGTCTGGAACTCAGCGTAAAGCGCTTTACGCTTTGCAGGATCACTTTCCTTTCCAGCCATTTCTAACAGCTCATCAACCCGTTTGTTTGAATAGCTCTGAGTGTTAGACCATACCCCTTTACCAATGTTGCTCGATTGATACGTTCTGTGAACACCGATGACTGGATCACCCCAGTTGAATACTGTGTCCCAGCTCATATCAAAGTCTAGATCGCCCATGCGCTTTGCCCACGTTGGGAAATCAGCACTGGCACGTACCGTCACATCGATACCGACCTTTTTAAGCGCACCACGAACATACTCTGCATTAGGTTTAAGCTCTGCCCAACCAAAGTCGATGGTTAATCCAAAACGTTTGCCATCGCCATCTTTTTTAAATCCGGCTTCATCAAGAAGCGCATTGGCTTTATCTAGATCGACTTCATACTGCTCAACATCCGCATTATAAAATGGGCTGTCAGGGTGGATGCCGGTTGCAGCATTTGCTGAAGTACCACGCTGAATCGCTTTTAAGATGAAGTTCTTATCAACCGCATAGGCAATCGCTTGGCGAACTTTTTTCTCTTTAAGCGGGCCACGAGCCGTGTTTAACGCTAGCCAATCGATAGGACCGATCGCGCCGTAACCTTTAGGGGTAACCGTCAAACTATCAACTTTCTTTAAACGATTGATGTTTTGTGGTGCGACTTCAAACGCACCAAAATCAACTTCACCACTTTCATAAGCAATTGCTCGTGCAGCAGGATCAGAAATAATTTTCAGCACCATCTTATCTAGGTAAGGACGACCTTCGATGAAGAAATCATCAAAACGCTCCAAGATAATGTGCTCACCGCTTTTATACTCAACTAGCTTAAAAGGCCCTGAGCCAACAACATCCTTTGTGTTACGTGGATGCGTCTTAGGGTTCTCACCGTCGCCATAAATATGCTTTGGAATAATCGCCATTAACTGACCTGACATTGCCAACATCAATGCAGGATGGGGCTGCGATAGATTCAAAATGGCAGTATGCGCATCTGGCGTATCGACTGACGTGACCGGAGCGAACATCGATTTGAATGGATGGTGCGCTTTGATGACATCAACCGAGAATGCGACATCTTCTGAAGTCACCGGTTTGCCATCATGGAATTTTGCGTTATCGACAAGATTGAGTGTGACCTTGAGGCCGTCTTCACTCACTTCCCAGCTCTTTGCTAGATAAGGCTGTGGGGTCCAATTTTCATCGTAACGTAGCGGCGCTGCAAACAGCTGCGAGCCTGGAAAGCCAGTCGCGATACCTGATTGAACAGCAGGATTAAGGTTTCTCACATTCGTTGATAAGGCAGCGACTAGTGTGCCTCCTCGCTTAGCTTCTTCAGCGACTGCAGATGTCGTTGCAACACCACTCATCATTGTGGCAGCGACAGCTATACTGAGTATTAGCTTCTTCATTCTCTCCTCCTGATTGATTTCCTCGACACGTACCGTCATTGTTTTCAAGACAGTAGTGTGTGATCCTAGCACACAATATTAACCACAGGTAGGCGCCATGACTACCTATGCATAGTGAGGATGGGATGAATACAATTTACCAAGCCAAAAAGATTATTACGATGAATCCCGCACGTCCTCACGTGACCCATGTCGCCGTTCGAGATGGAATGATCCTTGGGGCTGGAACGCTTGAAGAACTCGAAGGCTGGGGTGAATACGAACTCGACCAACGCTTCGCTGAGAAAACCATCATGCCGGGCTTCGTCGAAGGCCATAGCCATGCCATGGAAGGTTCACTCTGGTCATTTACCTACGTCGGTTATTTTGACCGTATGGACCCAAACGGCAAAGTTTGGTCTGGCGC
>CALKXC010000070.1 GCA_938004025.1 uncultured Leucothrix sp.
ATTGGGGATTTACAGATTAAATCTGATCGCAAAATTTAACAAGTACTAATTGGATAGATTGCAAAAACTTAATCTAACCTTAACCAGTTAAGCCAAATTTTAATGCGCTCTGCTCGACCTTTTTGGTTTGTAATGAGTTAACTGTAGTCTTGCATCCCACTGGGTCTGTTCGTCTACATCACAAAGAAAATCAAGCTTATCTTTGGACTCAGTGGCAATAGCGATTCCATCTCTAAATACTATTTGCCGATTATTACTGATTGGAATCTTATCACCGGGTAATAAAGTACCGGTTAGATTTAGCGGATCACAAGCGCTGATAGTTACCAAGTTACCCTGCTTTTCTGATCGACGTATCTTACGTAAACTACCAATTGCCTCTTGAAAAGCAAATTGTTCCCCACTTACACCGCTAACAAAACGACCACCTCGTATTTCGCCACGAGCCTCCATTCTCCAGTACACTCTCAGCAAATCCCGCCAAGGTGGTAAACCGATCTCTCGATCTAAAACTCGGCGGAAAACCACACCGTATCGCATTAACAAAGTATGGGCTATAAGCTCAAGCGCATCAGATTCAGGAATAGTGTCGGCTGCATTAATCATTCTTCCATCGGCATCAATCGGGGAAATTAACGCCCAACGGCCAGCTCGATCAAAAGGTGAACCTCCTGGTTTCATGCCCTTTCTTCCTGAAAAACGTGGCAGCTTATTACTCGGGGTAATTAAAGCTCTTAAGCCTGCAAAACCATCAGAGGTAACAATACCCCAACTTACTAGCTCACCCAAAACGCTTTCAACTTGTGTTCGAAGTAGTCCAGTTTGAGCAACGATATCTGTAAAGAATAATGCGCCCCGAGTTTTGAGTAGATTCATGACCTTATTAGCAGAACTGCTTAGGTGTTGTTCTGATGTTGTTTTGCAAAACACTTTCCAATCCATCAAATGATGTCGTTGTACTAGGCTAATGGGAGTCACGCTTACGGGTGAATTCTTTTGCTTACTTTCGCTTTGGGTTGCTGTTGTGTGCAAGCGTAGCCAACTAAAACGACCAGTGACACAGAGCGTTTCCAACATGTCTTGAGTATAAAGATCGATACGAGCGGGCAAAATATCATTTTCCCATGCGCTTGCTGCTGCTGAGTAGCCTTCAAGTTGTTGTAATACACGTGCTAAGGATTCTAGGCCTTCGCTTTTTTCATTTAAGCCTTGCCAATCAAATAAGAAGCGCATGTAATCCGAGAGGCTAACCGGTTCTATTTCACTACGTAATCGGCTTATAGTGTAGCGGTGAATTCTGGCTAGCAAACGTCTTTCGCACCATTCCACATCGTGTTCTGCTAACAATCTGTTTTTAGTAAACCGGCCTTGTACAACAAAACCTTCCTGCTCCAAATTAATTAGTGCAACTTGGATGGCGTTATGCGATAAGCCTAATGGGTCCGCTAAGTCGGCCACAGTAACCGGCCCTAACCCTTCTAACCTGCTACGGACAAGCTCTCGAAGCGGGTCATCTAAGTCTTTATTAGTCATTAGGGTAAGATTAGGGATTACCGTAGCGCTTGGGAAAACAGCCATCACTTGAGCTAAACGCTCAGCTGCAACCCACAAAATTGATTGATTTTCTAAGACAACCCGGCAAGCTCGCTTATCATTTATCAATTTTTTGAATAAAGGCAGCCAAAGCTGATTTGACTCATCAGTACGATCAGTTTGCGTTTGAGCCACCTCACTTTCCAGCAAATAACCTAGCACTTGCATAGCATCGTGTAACTCATCCGCATTTCTTACCGTAGGCCAAGCTTCTTTTCGAACCTTATCTATTGCAGCTAGATCTAACGTGGCGAGTTCGGCTGCGTCAGCTGGGTTAAGTCGGCTTCGGGAAGTAACCGCTAAGGTACGACGTTCTTCGGCAGGTGCTTCATCTAGGAAGGCATAGGGTCTTGCATTGACGACTTCTTCCGCAAGAGGTGAAGGCGCTGTTAAATCGCAGCAAAGTAATTTAAGTTCACCACCTAAAAGCCGAGTCAATAATGCTTCTAAGCCAACAATATCCATAGTGTCGTGCAAGCAGTCATTAATGGTTTGCTTAATCAATGGATGATCCGGAACTTGTCTATCACCTGCAATGTTTTCTCCACAGGCGATTTGATCTGGAAATAGTATGGCGACTAAGTCTTCTGCATCTGATCGTTGAAAGTAAGGAGGGTTGCGCTTTCCATTTCGGCTTCGTAAAACAGCTAATGCGATCGTGGCATTCCAACGCCATCGAGTGGGAAACATCGGTACATCTAAAAAAGCTTGAATCAGTACTTCCCTTACATTTTTAGGGTTAAGGTATCGTGCAACCTCTTCCAATGGAAAGCTATGACTTGAAGAAAGTGATAGCACAATACTATCTTCTAAAGCTGCGGCTTGAAGCTCAAAATTAAAGCGTTTACAGAATCGTTTTCGAAGCGCCAAACCCCAGGCTCGGTTGATCCTTGAACCATAGTTGGAATGAATGACAAAATGCATGTCACCAACATCATCAAAGAAACGCTCAAATATTATAGTGTCTTGTGTCGGAAGTGCGCCTAAGGCTGCTTTTGATGATGCTAGATAAGCTGTCAATTGCTCTGCTGCAGCTGATGGAACATTGTAGGATTTCTCAAACCATTTTTGCGTTGCATCCATGCCTTCTTTTAGCTTTTCATCGGTCTGTTTGCGTAAAGTTGACACGGCTAATGAAAGCTCATCAGTTCGTCCAGGCGCTTCGCCAAACCAAAAAGGTAGATTAGGTGGCTGGCCATGAGCATCTTCGACATACATACGACCTGTTTCAACTTTCAACACTCTGTAAGAGGCGTTGCCTAGCTGAAAGATTCCTCCAGGCAAACTTTCAAATGCAAAGTCTTCACCTACTGAACCTATTCGAATGTCTTCAGGGCTCAGGATGACATCAGAATCAAATTGATCTGGAATTGCACCGCCATTTGTTAGCGCGACTAAACGTGCATTTCGTCTTGCTCGTACCCGAGCATTGACTGCATCAAAATGTAGATAAGCGCCACGTCTGCCACGCCTTGTCGAGTAACCTTCGCCAAGCATTTGAATGATTTCATCAAAATCACTTCTTGCCAAATCACGATATGGCCACGCTTGAATGAATGTTTTGTAGAGATCATCACAAGCCCATTCTTGACCACTTACCTCGGCAACGATTTGTTGAGAAAGCACATCCAACGGCTGTTCAGGCATGATTATTTTATCTAACTCACCCGCGTTAGCGGCGCCTAACAGAGCCGTCGTTTCGACTAGTTCATCACGAGTTAGTGGAAATAATCTACCCTTTGGTATGCCGCCTACTTGGTGCCCTGAACGGCCTACCCGCTGAAGAAAAGCGGCGATTGAACGAGGTGAACCCAGTTGGCAAACTAAATTAATATCACCGATATCAATGCCCAATTCCAAAGATGCCGTAGCTACTAGACAACGCAGCTTTCCAGATTTCAAAGCTTGCTCAGCAGTGTGGCGCTTGTTTTTAGACATGCTACCGTGATGTGCCATGACTTCGTCTTTGCCGATTCTCTCAGCAATGTTCTTAGCTACACGTTCGGCCAAACGGCGAGTATTGACAAAAATAAGTGTTGTTTGATGTTGGTCTATCAGGTGATGCAGCCGGTTATAAACCTCAACCCAAACCTCATTGGCCATAACGGCTTCTAACGGTGAGCGCGGTAGTTCTAGGCCTAAATCACGCTGCTTGGTATGGCCTGTATCAACGATGTGACAATGTTGTTTACGATTTCCAATGAGAAAATCTGCCATCATTTCGATAGGCTTCTGAGTAGCGGATAAACCGATTCGTTGAAGCATTCTGTCGGGATTGTTTTGTTTAACTAACGCTTCAAGTCGTTCAAGCGACAAGCAGAGATGCGATCCTCGCTTACTGCCTGCAACGGCATGTATTTCATCAACAATAACTGTTTCTATAGTGCTCAATAGCTGCCGACCTGAATCGGATGTTAGTAAAATATAAACAGATTCAGGGGTTGTGACTAAAATATGCGGAGGTTTGCGAATAGCCCTGCTACGCTCAGCTGCTGGGGTATCGCCAGTACGGACCCAGGCTTGCAATGGAACATCAGGCAAACCACTTTCTAATAAAGTATCACGTATCCCTTGTATTGGAAGCTGTAGGTTTAGCTGTATATCATTAGACAGGGCTTTTAACGGGGATATGTAGAGCACTTTTGTTTCTTGCTCTAATGGTTGTTGAAGGCCTTTTTTTATAAGCCTATCTATCGACACCATAAATGCTGCCAAGGTTTTACCTGAGCCTGTAGGAGCTGCTAATAAAGTGTGCTGGTTGTTAGCAATGGATGCCCAAGATTCTTTTTGGACTTGAGTAGGTTCATCGAAACTACGATCAAACCAAGCTCTTACAGCTGGATGAAAAGCGCTTGTATTCATAGAAGTACTGTACGCTTTTTGTTTCCATTTTGCCAGAGTGCGCTCTTTACAATTAGGTCAAAGGGCTAAAAGATTACAAGCTTCCAGCCATCAGGGGTTAAAGAGCCATCCGACAATAAGATCTTTTCTTTGTTGTTTGAACTGCTGTAACGCTGCAAATTTGTTTCCGTCATTCTGCCAAAAGCCGTCCGGAATATGACTGAATGCGACTTGAGCTCAGCTAAGTTACCAAGAAGTGCTTTGTCCGTGCCTACGATAACTGTTTTATAACGTGAACTGGACTCAAAAGAAGCAATCCAGTCACGCATTTCACTAAACTTGGGTTTCATTGAATAAGAGGTATCGACAACGAGTAACACTTCAGGCTTATTTTGACTAAGATACCAATGTGCCCCGCTCCATGCCGCGACATGAAGAACCAAAAAAAGTGAAAAGATCTTAACTAACTTCATCGTTTTACATCTCCGAGTTCAGCAAATTACCGATACGGTAAGACGCTGAGTCTGCAGAGGATTCAATGTAAGCGCCTTCTGCTAAGCCTGCGAGGGCTTTGAGATGATCAGACTTAAGCTCGTAGGCGATTGAATGGATAGGGATACCAGACCACTCAAGCGCTTTCTCAACGTCAGTAAAATCGACCCCTCTATTGGTTTCACCATCAGAGAGTAAGAAGATTACTTTTTTATGATCAGGATTAGTTTTTCCATATTCCAGTAGCAATTCTGCAGCCACCAAGACAGCATTATTAGTGGCCGTTTTACCACCGGTACGTAAACGGCCAACAGCCCCGTTAAATAACGCTTTTTGCTGAACATTGAATGGGCGTATCAACAGGTCAACATTGACTTGCTCGCTGTAAGTTACTAATCCGATGGAGTTATTTGAATTAATTAAATCAGAAGATTCAATCATGGCCCGCTTTAGGTTCTTAATTCGCGTACCTTCCATTGAGCCCGAAACATCTGCCACAAAAACGGCAGCAATGGGTCTTCCTCCTGACTTCTTTAGCTTCCAAATTTTCTGAGCTTGGCCAACGATAGAGCTATCATTAATTTGATAAGCGTTGCTGTAGTTAGCTTGTCGCCCAAATCCAAAATTAGAAACTGCTGATTGCTGAGACTCAATGAATTTTGCAAATAGCTTAAGCACCTCACGTTCGTCAGGGTCAGCTTCCGGCGTTGCATACAATGGACTGTCATGTCTCACACCAAAAGGGATAAATTCGTAATCATTCATTCCGGTCACATTAACCCAAGATTGGTGCTCCATGACCAATGCATCTAGTACCCCACTACCCTGTGCGGCATCGCGCATTTGTAAAGTATTTTGCGCGACAAAGGGTACGCCGGCTTGAAACGCTTCAAATGCACTTGCTACGTCAGGCGATAACATTTGAGTTTC
>CALKXC010000071.1 GCA_938004025.1 uncultured Leucothrix sp.
TATTAAAAATCGGAACATTGTTCCAAAATGCAGTATATGGATTTTTATCAACCGCTGTCAATCACCCCAATTGCAATAATTTGTTTGCTAAAATTTGCCTATTGTTTTTTAATTCGGTTAATGGAACAATGTTCCGAATTACTCAACGGATATCAAATATCCATTAACGATGAGGTCTCATGGCCAAGGTAAGCGGCTTAAAAGTGGAAAACAGTGGATTGACGCGAGGCTTAAATGTCGTGTCTGCGATTGCTGAATCCAAAACACCGCTTCGGTTTGCAGACCTGCAATCAAAGTTAGAGTTTCCTAAAGCGACGTTGCACCGTTTGTTGTCTAGCTTACAGTTGGAAGGAATGGTTCGTCTCGACGAAAGAAGCCAGACTTACCGAGTAGGGTATCGCTTGCTTGAGTTGGCTAACATGGCTTGGAAGCAGTCGGATGTCAGGGACCTAGCTTACCCAATGATGTTGGATTTGGCAGAAGTCTCTGGTGAGTCTGTACAGCTTGCCGTATTAGTGGATTCTAATGCGGTTTATATGTCCCAGGTTGAGTCTGAGCAAAGCATTCGTTATACCGTGAGCGTTGGTGATAAGTCACCAGTATATTGCAGTGGTGTAGGCAAGGCGATGTTGGCCATGCTGCCGCTTGACCAGCAAGATGCGTTAATTCAGTCACTCGAGTTTAAGCGTTATACCCAGCAAACCATTACTTCTCCGGCTTTATTGCGCCGTCAGTTAAGTGAGATTCAAAAAACTGGCTTTGCAATAGACAATGAAGAGCATCAACACGGTGTTTGTTGTGTTGCTTCGGCAATAGTTGACAGTTTAGGCATGCCTGTAGCGGCAATCAGCGTAACAGCACCCACATTCAGGGTGAACGAAAGTAATTTTCAGGATTGGGGGGGAAGGGTTGCGAAAGCGTCAGATGCAATTGCACAGCGCCTTCAGCCCGATACCACATTGAGTTTAGAGGTGAGATACAATGGCTGATGTAAAATTAAACAAATTAGTTAAAGCTTTTGGTAAAGTTGAGATCATTCACGGGATTGATCTGGCTATCTCATCGGGTGAGTTTACGGTGTTTGTTGGCCCTTCGGGTTGTGGTAAATCAACACTGTTGAGATTGATTGCTGGCCTTGAAGAAGCTACCAGCGGAACGGTTGCTATTGGCGGTAAAGACGTTACCGATGTTGAGCCTGCGAATCGTGGTATTGCTATGGTTTTCCAGTCTTATGCGCTGTATCCGCACATGACCGTTGAAGAGAATCTTGGCTTTGGATTAAAAATGAATGGCGTTGACAAGTCCGTCATTCAAGAAAAGACCAAGCACGCTTCCGAAATTCTTCAGCTCGATAAGTTGATGTCACGGAAGCCTAAAGAGCTCTCGGGTGGTCAGCGACAACGTGTGGCAATCGGTCGTGCAATTGTGAGAAACCCTGACGTATTTCTGTTTGATGAGCCTTTGTCTAATCTCGATGCTGAATTACGAGTGGAAATGCGTTTAGAGATTGGTAAGTTGCATCATCAACTTGGCAATACGATGATTTATGTTACTCATGACCAAGTCGAAGCGATGACCATGGCCGACAAAATCGTTGTTCTTAAAGACGGCTATGTTGAGCAGCATGGTTCGCCCCTAGAGCTATACACACATCCAGAAAATCTATTTGTTGCTGGATTTATCGGTTCACCTCGGATGAACTTCATGCCGGTGACATTGGAGTTGAATGGGGTTGAAACAAGCACGGTTAAGTTGCCCGATGGTCAATCAGTCGAGTTAGGCTTTGATACATCCGCCGCCAGTATTGGTGACACCTTAACAATGGGTTTGCGTCCTGAAGACCTTTCAGGTCTTGAAGGTGATTTCAGTTTTGAGCTTAAAGTGGCCTTGTCTGAGCATTTAGGTGGAACGTCATTCCTATATGGTGAGTATGGGGATAACGATAACTTTGTGGTTGAGCGTTCAGGAAGTGATCGGACCAAAGCGGGCGAGTCGGTTGCTGTCTTTGTCAATGCTAGTAGTGCGTATCTGTTTGGAACAGATGAGCAGGCTTTCAGAAGGCGTGTTGAGGTTTAAAAATCAGTCACGTATGCCGTTAGTGCATATTGTAAGCAGATAAGCTAATTAAGCTGTAAAGTTGCAGTTATATGATCGTGTGGTAGTGTTGGTTGCGATGTATACTTGTTCGCCGCGTATCTACTGCGATTTCTATACTATAACAATTATTAAGATTTACAGCTTATGGCACAACTACCGCCTCTCAACTCGCTTCGTGTATTCGAATCTGCAGCGAGAAACCTAAGTTTCAGTAAAGCTGCTGACGAATTATTTGTGACCAAAGCAGCGGTGAGTCACCAGATAAAAGCACTTGAAGATCACCTTGGCTTTCCACTCTTTGACAGAAAAAACCGTGCAATAGAACTCACTGAGGCGGCAAAAGTAGCGCTCCCTAAACTTCGTGAAGCATTTAGTACCCTTTCAGAAGCGGTGCAACTCATGCGCCGCTATACAGAGCATGCAAGTGTAAACGTCTGTATGGCACCTTCTTTTGCTGCAAAATGGTTGGTACCTAGATTGCATAAATTCTCTGGGACTCATCCAGAAATTGATATGCAAATAACGGGCGATGATACTTTGATTACGAGTCGAAACTCGTCAGCAAATATGGATGAGTGGTTTCGCAGTGATAAAATTGACGTCATCATTCGTTTTGGCAGTGGTAACTATCCTGGTTACCGAGTCGATAAGCTATTTGATGTTGCGGCGGTGCCGCTATGTAGTCCAAAGCTCTTGACCGAAGGTGAGCACCCACTCAAAGAGCCTAGTGATCTTCGTCATCACACATTACTTCATGACGATACGGGTTATGCTGGCCGGCCAAGTTGGGAAAATTGGTTAGAGTTAGCTAACGTTGAAGGGGTCGATACGCGTCGTGGTTTACACTTTAACCATGTGTTGCTAGTGCTGGGTGGGGCGATTGACGAGCAGGGGATAGGCCTCAGTATGGAGCCACTGGCTCAATATGATATTGATGCGGGACGTTTGTGTATTCCTTTCGATTTAAAAATGCCGCTTGAAAATTCTTACCATGTCATTAGACCTGAGCAGGCTGACGACAATGAGGCTGTAGAAGCTTTTGTCGCGTGGATTCTCCAAGAAGCACAAGGCGAAGCCAGCAAGTAAATTTTCTGGCTTCGACTGTTTTTATGCTTCGTGTTCTTGGAACAGCATCGCTGGAGCAACCTGTAGTAAAGGCCTTAAATTAATATACCCTGCAATACCCACTAAAAGTGCACCGCTAACGACACCAATAATGATTAAATAAGCATTGAAGGTTGGCTCTAAGTCGAATAACGAATAGGCTGCGATGTTGCTGCTGATCATTGCAAACGTTCCGGCTAACAGCCCTGAAATTGCACCGACCAATGCGAACTCTAGCAAAATAGTCTGTTTAAGTTGTTTACGGCTTGCGCCTATGGTTTTAAGAATAGCCAATTCACGTCGGCGCTCAGCTTTTTGAGATTGAAGCGCAGCAAACAAGACGATTATCCCAGCGATCAAAGTAAATCCAAAGATAGCTTGAATAGCCATAGCGGCTTTTGAGATAAGATCTTTGATCTGCATCATAATCGCAGTAATATCGATCGCGCTCACACTGGGGTGATTTTTAACAAGCTCTGGTATTAATTTGCTGTTTTCAGGCGGCACATATAGGCTAGTAATTAACGTTTGAGGAAGTTGATCGACAGACCCATGGGCAACTAAAACGAAAAAGTTCGGTGTTAGGTTATCCCAGTTTACGCGTCTAGTGCTGGTTATCCTTTGGGTCACCTTTTGGCCGCCAATGTCAAATGTTAGCGAGTCTCCAATACTCAATTCGAAGCGCTCCATAACGCTTTCTTCAACCGAGAAACCTGTTTTATCAGTTTCCTTAAACCATTCCCCTTCAAGCATAATATTGGCTGCGGGAAGGTCTTTGACCGATGACAAATTAAATTCACGTTGCAACAAGCGCTTACTCCGAGGTGATTCATAATCATCTGGCGTAACAGGTTTGCCTTTAATCTCAACTAAGCGTCCACGAATTAATGGGTAGAGCGTAGGATTAATTTGGTTGGAGCTAAGATAGCGCTCTAACTCATCAACTTCATTAGGTTGAATATTGATAAGGAAGTGATTTGGTGCCTTTTCAGGGATGCTGTTTTGCCACCTTTCTAATAGGTCACTTTGCAGTGCCGTGAGTAATAATAAGCTAAATAAACCAATGCCAAAAACAACAATGAGTAACTGCAAGCGCTGTCCTGCGTTACTCAACGATCGAAGTGTGTATTGACTATTTCGACTAAAGCGTTTGAGCAAGCTAAGCAACAATGTAGCCACTAGCCAGAAAATAACTACTGCAGCGAGTACGCCGATGAAAATAAACAAACTTAGTTTTAAGTCTCTAGTTTGCATAAACATCAGCGCAAAGATGCCCGCTAAAATAGTCACTAATAAAAACTTCCATAAGTTACCTCTCGCTGCGGCTTGCTTCTGGAAAATTTGTACAGGCGCGGTGTTCACCAGCTGTAATAGCTGTGGCGCAGAAAAGCTAAGCACCATAATCCAAGCGGTTAGTAAACCCGTAATAGCTGGAATGATACTGGTAGTGGGCAGGTCTTGTTGTAGCATGTCCCTCAAGAAATACGCCACAATACTTTGTATTAGGTAACCAATGAATATGCCAAGTAAAGCAGCTGTCGTTGCTGTCAGAAATAGCTGGCTCATATAGCGATAAAGGATGCGCCTACGTGAAGCGCCCATGGTTTTTAAAACCGCTACCGTATGGGTTTCGTGGCGACTGAAGCTGTAGCTGGTTAACGCGATTGCAGCACCGGCTAGTATTACACTGAGCAGGGCAGCGGTGTTAAGAAAGCGCTGCGCACGTTGTAGTGCGGTGTTTACAGCTGGCGCACCGTCGTTGAGTGTTTCTAGCCTTTCCCCCGTTTTAAGTTGTTCTTTAAGCCAGCTACTCATTGTGCCGACTTGATCTTCAGTGCCTGCAAACAAATAGCTAAAGCTAGCGCGACTTCCTGGTGTTAACAGGCCTGTTGCAGGAAGGTCTGCTAGGGGCATTAAGACGGGTGGGGAAAATTGGAAAACATTAGAGCCTTGGTCTGGCGTTTTGATTAACGCTTTGCTTAGCTTAAATAGGCTTCTTCCAATTCTAACTTCGCTTCCAGGCTCGATGCTTAGCGAGCTGAAAAGAGCCGGCGCGGCCCAGACCTGACCGCTTCCCAGATTGTCTAAGCTGTCTTTGTTTCCATCGCGTTGCAAGGTGGTATTCGTTTCGACTGACCCTCGAAGTGGAAAGTTTGGAGTCACAGCCTTCACTTGGGCAAGCTTGAGACTATCACCTACTGAAACCATGCTGCGAAAGCTAATCATTTCAGCTTGTTTTAGGCCTAAGGTTTCTGCTTGTGCGAGATAGGCTTTGTCCAGTGGGCGTGATGATTTAACAATTAAGTCAGCCCCTAACAGCTTAGTTGCCTGCATTGTCATCGAGCGTTCTGTGCGGTCTGTAAAAAAGTTTACTGACGTTACTGCGGTAACCGAGATAACCAAAGCTAAAAACAACAGCCTCAGCTCGGCAATGCGCCATGCCTGACGCCAAATCTTTAACAAATTCATGCCAATTTACCCGCGACTATACGATGGTGTATCTGACATTGATCGGCTAGGGATTCATCATGAGTCACTAAAACCAGTGTGCTGTTGTTATCTTCTTGAAGTTTGAAAAGTAATTTTTCAATATCGTTACTAGTGGCTTGATCAAGATTTCCAGTTGGTTCATCCGCAAACAATATTTTAGGCTTATTCACAAAGGCTCGAGCGAGTGCGATTCGTTGTTGTTCACCACCAGAAAGCTGTGTTGGTAGATGTTGTGCTCGCTCGCTAAGCCCAACTTGATCTAATGCTTCTTCAGCCATTTGCTTTGGGTTTTTGTGTGTTTGCTCAAGCTCAAGTGGAAGCATAATGTTTTCAAGCGCGCTCAGGTTATTCATTAAATGGAACGATTGAAAAACAAAACCCACCTGCCCAAGGCGCAGTGCAGCTCGTTGGTCTTCATCCAGACTCTCCATTGGTTGGCCTAGCAATTTGATATCACCCGCACTGGGTGCATCTAATCCTGCTAATAAACCTAGCAGCGTGGTTTTGCCTGATCCTGAAGCCCCTGTAATAGCGACGGAACTACCTTGAGGTATTTGCAGCGTGATATCATCCAAAATAGATAGCGACTGATTATTTTTTAGTTGGATCTTTTTAGCCATATTGATTGTCTCAATGGCATAGCTAATCTCTTTTTCTGACATGGTATTAGGACCTAATGAGAATGATGAAAACATTATACGCATTCGTATGTTCGCTTGCAGTGAG
>CALKXC010000072.1 GCA_938004025.1 uncultured Leucothrix sp.
ATGGCCTCTAATTACAATACGCGTCCACGGGCTTGCGAGCTGTTGGTTGATGGTGATCAAGTGCACCAAATTCGACGTCGTGAAACTGTTGAAGAATTATTTGCTGGCGAAAGCTTGCTACCGTAGGGATTTATGAATCTAAAAAGAGAAACAATAACGCTGGGCAATGACATTCAGCATGCCGTTATTTGGATGCATGGTCTAGGAGCTGATGGTCACGACTTTGTGCCTATCGTTAACGAGTTAGGGTTGGGTCAAGATAGCAATACGCGTTTTGTATTTCCACACGCACCCTCACGTCCGGTGACGCTGAATGGCGGCCACGTAATGCCTGCTTGGTACGACATTTTATCTTTGGATCGAAGTAAAAATGTGATTTTAGACGATCTGTTGGTGACTGTAGGTTGGATCAATTCGTTGATCGATGAGCAAGTTGAACTGGGCGTTGAGCCTGAGAACATTATTCTTGCAGGCTTTTCCCAAGGTGGAGTCATCGCGCTTCACACGGCATTGCGTTATCCCAAACGACTTGGCGGTATTATGGCGCTGTCGACTTATTTTCCTTTTGCTGACGATACGTTGAGTGGTATGCCTAAAGGTTATGAGTTGACGCCAGTGTTTGCAGCACACGGCTTGCATGATCCGGTTATCCCGGTGGCTTCTTGGCAGGATTATGTCCCTAAGCTAGAAACAAAGGGATTTGCGGTTACGGCAAAAAGCTACGCGATGGAACATTCGGTTCACCCACAAGAAATTGCAGATATGGGCGCTTGGTTTAAGGGCGTGTTAGCAAGCTAACAGCCCTAGCTATACGGTTGGTGAGTTAGATATACAAACAAACATCTGACTCGCCAGCAAATTCAAAGAAGGTCGCCGCGCCAACGTAATCTAAGCCATCGATTAATTCTTCTTTTTGCATGTCAAATAAATCAACCGTCATTTGACAAGCGATCAGTTTAACGTCAGCTTCAAGACACAAATCCCTTAGCTCTGGAAGTGGCACAATATTCTTCTTTTTCATGGTGTTGCGCATCATCGCACTCATCATGGCTTGCATGCCGGGTAAGGCTTGCATCATAACAGGTACTGGGAATGGCATCGGCATGCCAGGGTTTCCTAGAGAGCTGACCTGAAGTTTGGAAATGTCTTTTTTGAGTAGCTGTAAGCCGTAGAAAGTACAAAAAATCTGTACTTCATAACCTAAAGCAGCAGCGGTTGATGCCAGTATAAGTGGTGGGTAAGCCCAATCCAATGAGCCTTTGGTTGCAATGATCGCTAACTTTTTCTGTTCCATTTTATTCCCCTAGTTAATTGCTAACTGCCTGATTCGTTGATTCGAATAGTTAATTAGTGTTTGCTTATATTAACACTTGGGAATATATACGCTGAATAGTCAATTTTGGATAGATTTCTCTAGAAAAGAAACCGTCACCTTATTATTTTCCTATGGGCTCAGGTTGGATTCGTTCGAAAGTCCATTTGTCGGCCGTTGAAAGTTCGGCGTCATAGCGATAACCTGCCGTATCAAAAGCTTTAATATCTTCTGCCTTTTCAATCCGGTTTCGTAGAATAAAGTCAGCCATCATGCCGCGCGCTTTTTTGGCGTAGAAGGCAATAATGCGGGTCTTGCCGTCTTTAGTTTCTTTGAAGTCTATATTCAAAATGCGGCCATCAACCTGCTTTGGTTTGACCGATTTATAGTATTCATTTGAGGCAAGATTCACTAAAACGGCTTCTTTGTCAGCGGCTTTATGATCCGCAAGGACTGCATTTAAGCGATCGGTGATTTGGTTTCCCCAGAACTGATAAAGATCAGCGCCTCTTGGATTCTTAAGTTTGGTTTTCATTTCCAAACGGTAGGGCTGAATCAAGTCCATAGGGCGTAAGGCCCCATAAAGGCCTGACAGGATCCTCAGATGATCTTGAGCATATGCCATATCAGCTTCACTAAACGTGCTGCTATCGATGCCACTGTAAACATCCCCTTTGAATGCAAATAATGCGGGTCGTGCATTATCGGTATTAAACGGGGTATGGAAGTCATGGAAACGTTGGTAGTTTAAATTGGACAAATTTTCACTGATGCTCATTAACGAACCGATTTTCTCAGGGTCGTAATCTAACAGCTCATTAATCAAGATTTGAGATTCATCTAATGCCGCCGGAACGCTGTAATTTTCGCTGGGCATTGGGATATCAAAATCCTGACCTTTAGACGGTGAGAGAGTAATTAACATCAGTGCTTATCCTTACTTTTTAGCCATCAAGTCTTCGTATTTGAGCATCAATTGTTCCTGACTCTCAACGTTGTTGTCATCCTTTGGAATGCAATCAACCGGGCAGACTTCTACACACTGAGGCTCGTCAAAATGACCGACACATTCGGTACAAAGCTTTGGATCGATCTCGTAAATTTCATCACCCATTGAGATGGCATCATTCGGGCACTCTGGCTCGCAAACGTCGCAGTTGATGCATTCATCGGTAATTATCAATGACATGGTGTTTTTTCCTGTTACAAATTAATAAGTGGAGTCTACCAGTGCTTCGTCGCAAAAACAGTATTCCTTACATTCAATCTTAAGAAGTGTTTATTAACCAAACACGTCAAGCTGTCGTTGGGTCAGACGTTCAAAAGAAGTGTCTAAGAAATAAAGGATGCTGTCTGCGACTGGTTGTAATTGCTTATCTTGGTAGTGCTGATAGTCGGGCTGAGCAGTGAGCTTTTCAAGGGGCTCCGGACCATTCAATGTAATGATGTATTGAATGCGCCTGCTAGGATTTAGCATTTTCCGAGCGGCTTTGACCTGTGGTGGTTGAGTACTAACGTAACTCTCGAGAGGGCGTCGTAAGTGTTTGGTATAAACTAGTTGCTCGTCATATTCGCCTTTCGTGAGGTTATCACTAAACTCTCGAACATAGTCAGCATAGGGTTCGTCGTTAAATACCCGTTGATATAGTTCCTGTTGGAAGCGCTTCGCAAGGGGAGTCCAGTCAGAGCGGACGGTTTCAAGGCCTTTGAAAACGGTACTGAGCTCACCATTTTTTTTGATCACTCCAGCATAACGTTTTTTACTGCCCGCTTCACTGCCTCTTATGGTCGGCATTAGAAATTTGAGGTAGTTCGTTTCAAATTCTATGTCGAGACATGACTCAAGTTCGAACCGCTGCAGTAGTACTTTTTGCCAGTAATTATTGAGCTCTACGGCTAAGC
>CALKXC010000073.1 GCA_938004025.1 uncultured Leucothrix sp.
AATGAAACAATCAGTACAGCATATCCAATCATCGCTGGATTAAATGGGTTATAGCCGATACCACCATAGCAATGCTTTGCAATCACAATGGAGAAAAACAACCCTACCAGTGGAACCCACCAACTCAGCAGCGATGGCAGCGTCAGTGCAAACAAGCAAGCGGTGACTACGGCACTGTAATCCTTTAGAAATAAAGATAATGAGCGCTTGCGAAGTAACAACATTAACGCTTCTAAAGTAATAGCAAAAACAACGGACAGCGCGATATTAATTAATATGCCCCACCCATAAAAATAGTAGAGGGTTGCAACAGCGGGCAATAACGCCCATAAGACCTGTTTCATTAAATGAGAAACACCGGGCGCGTCATTCACCAGTCCGCTAATTTTCGTATCAAACTGCATCTTGGTTATTATCCTTTTTTTGGCTCGCTTGCCTTGCTATTTTTTTGGCTTTCGCCCGCTCCATCGCAGCCTTTATGGCATCTTGCTTTGCTGCTTTAACCGAATCGATCGTTTTATTCTCCGTGCCCGTTTTGCTTGCTCCATCTCCTGAGGAAGCTAATTCAGCCTCTTCTTGTTTCTTTTTTTGCAAAGCCTCTTTGTGTTTTCTACGCTTTTCATCTCTAGCCAATTTGATGCGTTCTTTTCTAATCGCATTAAACTCAAAACGCTCTCTTGAACGTTCGGCTTTTAGTGCCGCCTCTTTTTGCGACTTTATCTCCGTTTTTGCAAACCTGAAATAATCAACCAAAGGAATATAACTGGGACAGACATAACTACAGGCCCCACACTCAATACAGTCAGCCAGTTGATGTTCAATCACCTTATCGAAATCATGAGCACGAGTATGCCAATACAGCTGCTGCGGTAACAAATTAACGGGGCAAACTTGTGCACACTGATTGCAACGAATGCATGGCATGACCTGTTTGTCTGCTGGCTGCTGTGTTGTTGTGGCTAACTGTAACTGCTCTACTGAGCTGACCAAAATACAATTTGATGCCTTACTTATCGGCAATTCATCGGAGGGTAAAGCGAAACCCATCATCGGCCCCCCCATCAACATGCGTTCAGCTTTTGCGCTGTAGCCCCCGATCTGATCAATGATAAAACTGATGGGCGTCCCAATGAGCGCTTCGACGTTCTGAGGTTGTACTAAGCCATCTCCAGTGAAGGTCACTATTCTTGATAACAATGGTTTCCCAAGCTCAACCGCTTCATAGACCGCATAGGCGGTGGCAATATTGTGGCAGAGTATGCCAGACGTAACGGCGTGGACTCCTTTCGGAATTTCGACCCCCGTTAGTAAATGGGTGAGCTGACGGGCGTCACCGCTCGGGTATTGTGTCGGCACAACGATCACTTCAATGACGGCCTGCCTATTTTGTTTAGCTGGGCTGGCGTTACGTTCACTTGAAACATCAGCAATTGCTTTGTGCAATGCTTGAATCGCGTCAGGTTTATTATCCTCAACTCCGACAAGACAACGTTTAACCTGAAGTAACCCCACAAGGATATCAATGCCTCTAACGATCTCGTGCGCTCGCTCTCTTATCAACACATCGTCACAACTAATGTAAGGCTCACACTCGGCTGCATTAATGATCAGAGTATGGATATTTTGCTGAGCTGCAGCCGAAAGCTTCACCGTACTTGGAAACGCCGCCCCTCCAAGCCCTACGATACCGGCTGACTCTATTTTTTTAAGTATGCTGCCAGAAGTTCTGTCTTCATCATTTGTTTCATTAAGCTCAAGCCACTGATCTTTACCATCAGTTTCTATAAACATAGACAAACCAGACATGCCTGAAGGATGCGGCAAGGCGTGCTCTTTTATATCAGTGATAACACCTGAACTCGGTGCATGGATGAGAGCGTCTTTAGTATTAGCGCCAAGCTTAGTTAAAGCTTGCCCTTTTAACACCTTATCGCCTACAGCAACAATCAAATTACTAGCATCGGATGTCGATTGATGAAGTGGAATAATTAACTGTGGGGGAATTTTCAACTGCTTAATAGGCAATCGTGTCGACTCTTCTTTATGAAAAGTAGGATGAACTCCCCCGCGCATTTTCCAGAGCTTTTGAATGAGTTTATTCAAGGTTTTGCCTCAACACTGACGGGTATTGAAGCGAGTGTCTCGGTTTTGCTGTGTAAGAAGCCAGTCGGCTCTGGAGCAACCCAAGTATCCGGTGTCTGGTTAACTGGAATCATGTCTATACAGTCAACGGGGCAAGGTGGCAAACAGAGATCACAACCCGTGCATTCATCAGCAATAACAGTGTGCATAAGCTTTGCAGCCCCCACAATGGCATCAACTGGGCAAGCTTGAATGCATAAAGTACACCCTATGCAAGTTTCCTCACGAATAATCGCTACAGTTTGAACATCCTCAACCTGCAATTCCTCATCAAGAGGCAACGCTTCAACATCTAATAGGTCTGCAAGCGCTTGAATAGTGGACTCTCCGCCGGGAGGGCACCGATTGATGCCAACCTCTTCTCTTGCAATCGCTTCAGCGTAGGGTTTACAGCCAGGATAGCTACATTGGCCGCATTGCGTTTGAGGCAACAGTGCATCAATTTGATCCACAACAGGATTGCCATCAACTTTGAATTTCTTAGCAGAATAACCAAGCAGCAATCCAAAGAAAACAGCCATTCCAACCAATACTAAAATTGCCATTAACATGAGTTATTAAGCCTTTATTAAACCGCTAAAACCCATGAATGCCAGTGCCATCAATCCGGCAGTGATCATCGCTATTGCATTGCTTTGAAAAGCCGCAGGTACATCCGATACAGCAATTCTTTCACGCATCGCCGCAAATAAAACCAGCACTAATGTAAACCCCATGGAGGAGCCAAAGCCATACAGTGCTGACTCAAGGAAGTTATGACTCTGCTGCACATTAAGTAATGCAACGCCGAGCACCGCACAGTTCGTTGTTATAAGAGGCAGATAGATTCCTAAAACATTGTGCAAGATGGGGCTAGTCTTATGAATGACTAATTCAGTGAATCCTACAATCGCGGCAATCACCAATATAAAGCTGATCGTACGAAGGTATTCCAACTCAAAAGGAGTCAATAAAAAGTTATTGATAAGATAGCTTAGCACTGACGACAAAGTGAGCACGAAAGTCGTTGCCAAGCCCATGCCCATCGCAGTTTCAAGCTTGCGTGACACCCCCATAAAGGGGCACAGGCCAAGAAACTGGGACAGCACGATATTATTAACCCAAACAGTACTGACGATAATCAGCAAATAATCAGTCATTGTTGCAATCTAGCGATGATAGGAATGATGGGCATTCTGACATAGCTCTGGTGCTAACACTAGATGACTTATTTTAAACTGTATTCATTTTGTCCAAGAAATCCATCCGCTCAAACCGAAGTTAGTGACGTTGCCACAGCGAGCATTTAAAGTAACTTATATTCGTTAAATTATAAAAATAAGTGAGCAAACATGAGATCCCCCCTTCTCTCATTATCAACGCTTTTGATTGCGCTACTGTTACAACCCTCTTTGGCATTGGCGCAACAAAGTACCAATATCGACAATGACATTCGATTATTGATCAAAGCCCATAAATTAACCGGTGATGCGGCCAAAGGTATTCGAGTGCCATCTATTAATTCTCCAAAAGCTCAATTGGGCATGAAGCTTTTTTACTCCAAAACCTTAGGTGGTGATGGAAGCACTGCCTGCGTAAGTTGTCATCACCCTTTACTCGGCGGTGGCGACGGTCTGTCTCTTCCGATTGGCGTAGGGAGTGCAGACCCTAAGATTATTGGCCCCAATCGTAAAATGCGGGGTAATGCAAAAGTCACTGTTCCAAGAAATGCACCGACTACGTTTAATATTGCCCTCTGGAAACAGCACATGTTCCATGATGGTCGTATAAAGCAGCTGAGTGATTATTCAATAATGACACCAGATGTGGCATTAGATACTGCAGATTCATTAGGCGGTGAAAACCTAGTTCAAGCACAAGCTCGCTTCCCAATTACCTCTATGGAAGAGATGCGCGGCAGTTTTCTTAAGGATGAGATGAATCAAACGCTGAGACGTTCTATCAGTGATCGCCTTAAGAAAAATTGGGAAGAAATGTTTAGAGTTGCCTTTGATGACTTCGATTCAGAATTAGATGTTGTTATCACAGAGCAAAACATGTCCGAAGCTATTGCCGACTACGAACGTTCTCAGTTGTTTGTAAATAATCCTTGGAAGAGCTATGTGGAGGGCAATCAACAAGCTATTTCCGAGCAAGCTAAACGCGGTGCGAAATTGTTTTTTACGCCTAAGAATGCAGGTGGTGCGGGTTGTGCGAGCTGTCATTCCGGTGACTTTTTCTCTAACGAGCAGTTTTACAATACAGCGATGCCACAAATCGGTAATGGAAAGCACAAATATGAAGGTGATACGGACATGGATGACCAAGGCTGTTATCTGGTCACTAAAAAGCCTGGTGATCAATATAGATTCCGTACACCAAGCCTGTTGAATGTAGAAATGACGGGCCCTTGGGGACATAGCGGCGCATACACTTCTCTAGAAGCCGTCACTGCGCACATGCTTAACCCTATTAAAGCGGCGAAAAACTATCAGAAGAAGCAGGTCAAGCAACGTGGCATCGATTTCAGCAAAACATCAACTAATATTAAAACCTTGCTCAAAAGCAATATTGACCTTAAAGCCATGCCAAATGCCAATCAACAGCATGTTAAAGATTTAGTCGCTTTCATGAAAACACTCACTGACCCGTGTGTTAAGAGTCGTGAGTGCTTGAGCCCTTGGATCCCTCCTTCTAACAGCAACGATCCTGATGGGAATATGTTACACGGCTTGTTTAAGCGGGGTCAGCGTCTCTAAAGACCAGCGTGGCTGTGGTGAGATAGTTGCAGGCTCGAACTGACCTGCAGCTAATCTCAATGCCCCGGCATAGGCAATCATCGCGCCATTGTCAGTGCAGAACTGCTGACGAGGAAAAAACACTTCCGCTTTTAACTCATTAAGTCGTTCTCTCAAACGTTTATTTGCGCCAACCCCACCAGCGATAATCAACCGGTTAAACCCTGTCTGCGTTAGCGCCCTTTCACATTTTATTGCTAGCGTTTCCACAACAGCTTCTTGAAAGGCATACGCAATATCCGCTTTTGCTTCCTCGGTGCCTGAAGATTTTTGCCAAGCATGTAAGGCTGATGTTTTTAATCCACTGAAACTAAAGTCGAGCCCAGGCCTGTTGACCATCGGGCGAGGAAATTTTATCTCACTAGGGTTACCCTGCTCAGCTAACTTTGCCAATTCAGGGCCACCCGGATAAGAAAGCCCAAGCATTTTTGCAGTTTTATCAAATGCTTCACCTACCGCGTCATCTAGCGACTCTCCAAGAATCACATATTCGCCAAAACCTTTCACTTCAACCAAGAGCGTATGTCCACCTGACACAAGCAGCGCGACAAAAGGAAACTCAGGGGCATTATCTTCTAACATAGGTGCCAATAAATGCCCTTCCATATGGTGAACAGCTAACGCGGGAATCCCTAAACCCCAAGCCAACGTTCTGCTAACAGAAGCACCCACCATGAGTGCACCAATTAAACCCGGCCCAGAGGTATAAGCAATTCCTTCTAACTGCTCCATTGACAACCCTGCTTCTGACACAGACTCACGAACTAACGGCAGTAATTTTCTAATATGATCGCGTGAAGCTAACTCCGGAACTACTCCGCCATATTCTGCGTGCATTGCCACTTGGCTATACAATTTATCAGACAGTAATCCCGCCTCGGTATCGTAAATTGCAACGCCTGTTTCATCACAGGATGACTCGATTCCTAAAACTATCATGGTCTTTAATGTACCC
>CALKXC010000074.1 GCA_938004025.1 uncultured Leucothrix sp.
TCCATGACGCTAGCCATAACACGACCCATGGTGTCCGTTGAACCACCTGCACCAAAACCAATATGGATGGTTAATGGGCCTTTAGGTGCCCAGTCTGCTGCGGAAGCTGTTGATGCTGAAAATGCGAAGAGTGCTGCTGCACCCAACGTTAGAATCTTTGATGTAAGTTTCATGAAATATCCTCCAATATGTTATCTCATATAACAATCTACCATGTTACATGGTACTGAGCTAGTAAAAACTACTAACTCACTATGTTCTTTAGGGGGGCGAATGCGATGCCCGCTTGCTAAAACTTAAACTGGCTGCCAAGCTATTCTTATCATAGATTTCATTTAGAGATAAGCATTATGAAATTACCCCTTCCAGATTCTCTTTGGGCTGCAACCGCTAATCCTTGTCCTGAGACTCAGCAGCTGACTGGTGATCTAACCGCTGATGTTGCAATCGTGGGTGCGGGCTTTACAGGCTTACGTGCTGCGCTTGAATTAAGCCAACAAGGCGTTAATGTTATTGTGGTCGATGCAGGTCAGGTTGGTTGGGGGGCGTCCGGTCGCAACGGTGGTCAGGTCAATCCCATTGCGCATGAAGCTCCGGAAACTATCCAGAAAAAATGGGCGAAGCTTTATGGGGAAAAGCAGGCCACTGAGTACACCGAGCGTTTTACCAATGTTTATATGGGAGCGGCAGACGAGCTTTTTGCTCTAGTGAAAAAGCACAATATTGAATGCTCCGCAGAGCAAAATGGTTGGATAAGGAGTGTTCATGGTTCAGCGGCCATTCCCGCTTTTGAGACAATGCTTAAGGGATGGCAGGATGCAGGGGCCGATATAGAAGCACTAGATGCCGCCCAAGTTGAAAAAATGAGTGGTAGCCCAAGTTATGGGCAGGGTTGGATCGCAAAACGTGCGGGTTCGGTGCAACCCATGTCGTATGTGCGAGGCTTAGCTGGTGCCGCACTTGAAGCAGGGGCAACTATCTATTCTGACACGCGAATCGAAACGCTTTCTCAAGAAAGCAGCCAGTGGAAGCTAACCGCAGCAACAGGTTCAATCACTGCCGATAAGGTGTTGCTGTGCACCAATGGTTATTCCGATCAGCTGATGCCAGGTTTGGCGGAAACGGTAGTGCCCGTGATTAGTATTCAGGCCGCAACTCAGGTACTAACAGAGGCGCAAAGTGAAGCGATTCTTCCGCAGCGACAAACCTTTGCAGATACCCGTCGCGTTATATTTTATTTTAAAAAGACGGCAGAGAACCGTTTGGTGTTTGGTTCTGCGGGTGTTGCCGATGAAATACCCGATGCGGCTGATCGCGCACGAATAATGAAAGGCCTACAAACAGTCTACCCTCAGTTTCCAGAGCTAAAAGTCGATTATATCTGGGGAGGGAGAATTGCTGTTACGCAAGATCACTTACCCCATATTCATCAGCCTGCCTCAGGCATTTATGCAGGACTTGGTTGCAATGGAAGAGGGGTGGCTATGTCAACGGTCATGGGGCGTTTGTTAGCTGAAGCGGTAATGGGCAAAGCGGATTCAGAGTTGCCTCTGCCAGTGACGGCAATGAAGAAGTACCCTTTTCATCGCTTTCATCGAACAGGAATACGTTTGTTAGTGCCTATAAAAGAGCTTCAAGATGGTTATGAAGCGCGTTTAAGATAAGTTTGCAATGAACTCGATGTCGCTATCGCTTGTCCATAAGTTATTCTTAATAAACACCTCTGTTGTTTAAGAAGATGAATTGAGCCTTGTGGAAAACTAATCCATAAGGTATTTTCATTGTTAAGGAGGAGGGAATAGGTTCAATAATTAGCGATGTACTCGGCTTGCGTTAAGCCAAGGTACTACACGCTTACGCGCTAGCTTCTCCGTTTATCACCCCTACAAAACAGGAAATTGTCAAAACATGAATAAACTTGTCAAAATCGCTGCGGCTGCAGCACTTAGTACCTCAATGGCTTCACCAGTATTTGCTGCGGCAGATGAAGTTAACGTCGCTTACTTCTTAGAGTGGGCAACACCAAACATGATCGCTAAAGTTGAAAAGGCTTACGATGATGCGCTAGGTGTACCGGTTAAGTGGACTGCTTTTGAAGCAGGTACTGCGATGACTGAAGCGATGATCGCTGGCGACATCGATATTTCTTTCAGTCAAGGTTTGGCTCCATTCATCAATGGTGTAAACGCGAACGCGCCGATCAAAATGGTTGGTCTTGCGGTTCAATATCCAGCAAACGAATGTGTTGTTAGAAATGGCGCAGGCATCGACGCTTCAAACGCTTCAGAGCTAGAAGGCAAAAAAGTTGCAGTACCGTTAGCAACCATGGCTGACTTCAGCTTCCGCATGCAGATGCGTGCTCTAGACGTTGACGTAAACAAAATCACTGTTGTTGACCAAGTTCCAGCTGATGCGGTTGTATCACTAGCTGAAGGTAACGTTGACATGGCGTGTATCTTTGGTGGAAACGCACTAGCAAACGCTTTGGAAGTAGGTAAGCAGCTAATGGCGCCAGGAAAAATGGAAGAAGCAGGTATCGTCAGCTTTGACGTGGTTTCTGTAAGAGAGAAGTTCTTACAAGAAAATCCTGACATGGTTAAAACATTCATGGACGTCACTGACAAAGCCAATACTGACTTTGCAAAAGACCAGAGCAAAATCGGAATCATCCAGAAGGATTCAGGTCTTAAGGATATCGAAGCTACTGAAAAGCAAATGGCAACTATGTCTTTCCCATCAAATGCTGAGCAGCTAGAAAAGTATTTTGGTGATAATGGTATTGCGGCTTCTGCAATCAAAGTTGTTGGTGACGCTTTTGCTACAGAAGAAAACCCAGCTAAAGATGACTACAGCATCGTTATCGATACTTCATTCTTGAAGTAAGCGACACAGCTAGTAATTGGCCGGCTTTTACGCTGGCCAATTGCAGACTTAGGTTTTACTGAGCACTCAGCCAGTAAAACTTATTAGCAGGAATCACCAGTACATCGTGGTGTATTTCTGGCTTCTCTCCAGTATACAAATCCCTTGCTTCACCAAAATTAAAAGGACTCTGTTGTGTAACCTCACTTAGGTAAACAGACTGTGGTGAGTTATCAAAATTGGCAACTATCAGCACCTTATTTTCAGGATGCTCATGTTCGTAGCGCATAAATACTAATAGGTGTGGATTGCTTATTGACAATAGATCTCGATTGTTGAGATCAGCAAAGGCTTTCGTCTCTTTACGGACAGCAACCATCTTTTTAAAAGCACTAAACAAGCGACTTTCAATAGTTCCAGCGACCTTGCGTCGCTCTGCAATCTCCCAATCTATCTTTGGACGATGTGTCCAGCGATTATCATCGGCTTTAGCGGGGTCTTGCAGATAGCTGTTGTCATTTAGGGTGCCTAGCTCATCTCCATAATAAAATAATGGGATGCCGCCGTACGACAAGATCATGCCGTGCAGTAGCAATATCTTTTCTAAAGCACGGTCGATCGCTACTTTGTCATCGGCTTCCAGCGCTGTTTCTAAACCAATTAATGAAGCTAGAGAGCCAGAAATACGCGAGTCGCCCGTTTTCTCGTTGTAACCAAACGGTAGGCCGCGCGCGTCCGACCCTTCAAACTTTCCAGTAAAATAATCAATCAGGAAGCTGCGATGCGCATGAGGGTCATAACCCGCCTCTAAAATGTCGTTATCATTATACCCAAGGCCAATATCGTCATGACAGCGCACATAGTTTAGCCAAGTCGTTGTTTGCTTAGGTTTAACCGGCAGGTTTTTCAAACTTTGGTTCAGTAAGCGAGTGTTTTTAGTTGCTACGGAGTCCCAAAGCAATGCCATAAAGGTGGCGTTATAAGCGATTTCACACTCTTTATCGGCAACGTCATTACCACCAAAGTAGCGAATGATTTCTTGTGGCGCTACGATTGCCTCGGCAATAAACAAAACGCCAGGCGCAGTAACCTGACAACAGTCTTTAAGCATCTGAAGTAGCAAGTGGGCTTCTTCTTCATTTTGGCTATCGGTACCAATTTTCTTCCACAAAAAAGCAACGGCGTCTAAGCGCAGAATGTCCGCGCCTTGGTTGGCCCAGAACAAAATCACATTCACTATTTCAGTAAAAACTGCTGGGTTCGTATAGTTAAGATCCCATTGGTAGGTATTGAAAACGGTCATAACCCACTTTTGCATGGGTTCGTTCCAAGTGAAATTACCCGGTGCATGCTCAGGAAAGATCTCCGGTAGACTCTGCTCAAAAGCATCCGGAGTTTCACGGGTATCGAATGTGTAATAGTAATCTTGGTATGTTGTGTCGCCTTGTTTCGCTTTCTGTGCCCATTCATGCTCGTCTGAGGTGTGATTTAACACGACGTCCATTGTGAGCAATGCTTCCTGTTGGTGAAGCGCTTGGGCTACCTCTCTTAATTCTTGCAGGGTGCCAAAGCGTTCGTCAATCTCGCAGAAGTCACTGACGGCATAACCGCCATCACTGGCTTTTTTTGGGCACTCCATCATCGGCATGAGGTGCACGAGATTTACCCCTAGTTCCTGAAAGTAGTCGAGGCGGCTTTTTAGTCCTGTTAGGTCTGTCGCAAAACCATCTGTGTAAAGCGCCATTCCGACCCATTGTTGGTTTAAAAACCAATTAGAGTCTTTTTCACGTTTCAAATCACTTTGCTTGAATGATTCGTTGCGGGCGATGTATTGCGCAACCAAGACCGCTATCAATTTTTTCAACTGGCTCCGAAAATCAGGGCGATGGCCATAAAATTTATGGAATAGTTGATAAATCGAATAAAAATTACCTCCCAAACGCGTGTGAAAGGGCTGAGGATCTGTCTTCAAAAAATCAGGATTTAGTTCAGTTAAGATCTCATTGAGCAACGAATGGGATGTTTCTTCGTACATATTGGCACTTGATAAGGATAGATCGATAAATAGTATCAGGATAAGTAGAAATGAATAGAGAAGACGATTCTCAATTCGGCTTATAATGATATTTTCTCAGCTTATTTACTGTGAGGAGAGAATTACGGCGATATCGGGATGCTTAATACTAGTATTTAGGCTGACCCTGAAACTTTTATAGTGAAACTATTTTGTTAAGGAGAGGGATCTTATGAGTATGAAGTCAGAACGCTTAGCACAACAGACAATGGCCTTTGTTCTAGCCGGTGGCCGCGGTAGTCGTTTGCATGATCTAACCGAAACACGCGTAAAGCCCGCTGTTTTCTTTGGCGGAAAATGTCGAATTATTGATTTTACCCTGTCCAATGCCGTGAACTCAGGCATCAAACACATCGGGGTTGCAACTCAGTATAAAGCTCACAGTCTGATTCGCCACTTACAACGTGGTTGGAGCTTCTTCCGAGCGGAGCGTAACGAGTCACTGGATATTCTTCCTGCTTCTCAACGTATTACTGAAGATGCTTGGTACAAAGGCACAGCGGACGCAGTGCGTCAGAACATTGATATTATTGAAGG
>CALKXC010000075.1 GCA_938004025.1 uncultured Leucothrix sp.
TACGCCCAAGCTCTTAGTCGATACATTAAGAAGGCTGATATTTCTCTAAGTACACTCGATGACTGAGACAAAGACAAGGCATTGGGAACCCAAGCTCCCCAGCCTGACACTCCGGCGCCAACGTGGCGAATATCAGTAGCAGCGGGTATTGCTTTTATACCCATTTTTCGAAAGGTTGCTAAGGCTCTGGGTAAGTGTGTGCTGGATGTAACTAATAAAATTGTTGATGGTTTATGAGAGATAACTTCCTGAGCAATTACACTCAAAGGCTGTTTTCTTTCACCCAACCCAGTTAACTCACGAAGTTTACCGAATGTATTGACCGCATTTTCATGAGTATTTTGACTCAGAGATTCAAGCACAACACTCTCATCAGGAACTCCCAGTTCCAATAACACTTCCTTCATGTAGTAGGCCTCTGACAATGCTCCAGTATCATTGTAAGATCGCCCGCCTGAGACGATAATTACTGGGGCCTTGCCCGCTTGAAAAAGCCGCCAAGCGTGGAACACTCTATCAGCAGATGCCCCTAGCTCCACCAATATACGAGGACTGATAGGAGGTTCAACACTGCCGCCTAAGACCACTATGTAGTCCGCAGCCTGGATTTGCTCGATAGGGATAGGCAGATACGCTGTTTCCAAGCTCGCTAGTAAGCGATTAGCTACTGCAGGCATGCTGAACACAGCTAATACAAAAAAACCTGCAATTAACGTATACCGTGACCATCTAACTGATAAACAACTCAGCAGGCTGCCTATAAAAAGCATCAACAAGCAGAGCCCAATTGGCGAGAAAGCAAACAAAGCGATATCTGTCAGCATGGCTCTCGAACAAGGATCATAGGGGGGCTAGGTTACTAACAAGTTGCATAACTTATATATGCTGGTAAACAGCATTGAACGCGTATACAGCGTCTAGAAACTTTAGGGATTGAAGAAATCAGCGCCAATGATAACCATGCTTTCATCAGCTTTGAATAAATGTATTTTTCCAAACTATCCAAAACACCCAGCTTTACGCTGGAGTGTTCAAGACTTTTATTAATCACAAAATATCTAGGTCATCACGAAGGCGAGATGATGAGCGTAAAACCTTTTCTGCCTTTTCATTCTCTTGTCTCGACAACTTTGATTTACGAGAAGCGTCGAAATCAAACTGGGCAGTTTGGTCATAGTCATCATAAGTACCCATGTTACTCGTATCATCTAGATTTTCACGCTTAGACTTCTTGGACATGTAGGCTAAATCAAGTTCTATATCGTTGTCCTCATTTCTAATGCTATGCAATTCTTCATTAGTGAGCCTCAAGCGACCATTTTTATCGGCCGTTTTGTCACCTTTCTCCGTGTAGCCATAGTAGTCGTAATAGCCTTGATAGTAATAATCTCCACCATAAGCAGTAATTTTATCAATGTCTACTTGGGTGATTATAACTCCAGCCAACGGTGCGTTTATCTGGTTTAGGCGCTTTACCCCCCGGCGGACGAGTTCCATAGAGGTGTCGTGAGATTTAACACAATAGATCATTGCGTCTGTTAATCGACTGATCACTAATGCATCCGAAACGGCTTGAGTTGGAGCACAATCCAGAATTATCCTGTCGTAGTGCACAGACAGCTGAGTGACGATATTTTCAAACCGCTTAGAGGATAAAAACTCTAAAGGTTGATCATGGATCGGGCCCGACGGCAATATGTCCATGGCGCCATCAAAAACGCCTTGCTTGATACACTCGTTTGCTGAGGCACTTTTTGTAATCAAATTACTGAGCCCTGGGGTGTTTTTGTCTAATCCGGCAGCTTTAGCTATGGTGGGCCTCCGCAAGTCGCAATCGATAAGTAAAACTCTTTCCATCTGCCCTAGAGAAAAAGCCAAGTTTATTGCAGTAGACGACTTACCTTCTCCAGGTACCGATGATGTTATTGCCACGACTTTCCTACGCGCATTTGCTTCGCCCATACACAGTGCTGTTCTGGCTGTATTAACAGCCTCTGAAAATCGTCCCTTCGAGTCCACTATCTCAAGTGGGTTAAGTGGCAACGTTCGCGTTCTCGAAAATACCCCACCTTTGATTAACGGCAGTATACCAAGCAGTTTTAACCCTAGTTTATCCTCAATATCCCCAGTACTCTTGACCGTGTCATCCATTTGCTCGTATAGCAAAGCCATAAGCATAGACAACACTAATGAGGCCAATGCTGCCAATGCAATTATTATTTGTTTTTTAGGTTTAAATGGTGTGATCGCTGGAACAGCGGCATCTGAGATACGTGCGTTTGCGGTCTCTAATCCATCAGCTGATCTAGCCTCTGTAATTCGGCTAAAAAACGCGTTGTAGATCTCGCGATTAGTTTCTACTTCTCTCTCAAGCTCGTCTAGCTCGAATTTTTTTGTACCTAATGCTTGTATTTCTTGCTTGCCGGAAGCTAGTTTGCTTTCGATTGTTGCCACACGCTGCCTGGCCAATTGATAATCTTTCGAAATACTACCAGCGACTCGAATTAGATGGCCTTGAAGGGTACTATTCAAAGTTGCGAGCTGTGAATTTGCATCTACAACTCTTGGGTGCCTGTCTCCGTAGCGGTTTCTCAGTTCGTCTAGCGATCTTTGAGCTTGGCCTTGTTCAATCTTAACTCGTTGCACTAATGGGTCTGCCTGAATGGCAGGAATAGATTCTAACAACTCGGTGTTTGAACCTAAGTTTTGCACCTCTCGATACAAATCTGATTGAGAAGCTAGCGCGCTTCTAGCTTGTGCTAACTCAGCAGTGGCTAGGAGCAACTCTTGTTCGTTTAAGCGGCCGACGCTGCCATCTACATCTACCAAGCCCTGCTCCTGCTTGAAAGAGATAAGCCTATCTTCAGAGCTTTCGAGGACTCCTTTCAAATCGCCTAGCCTTTCATTAAGCCAACGAGACGCTCTGGTAGTCAGCTCAAGTTTTGCGTCAAGGTAACTCTCTATGTATTGCTCGCCCACCGTATTAGCCACTAACGCTGCAAAAGCAGGATCTGTGGATTCAAAACTTATATTAACCAGCTTCGTCTTTCGAACTGGAGTAATAGTTAGTTTACTCATGAAATTATTGATAACTCTTTGGCGCTCGAGAGTTAAAGACTGGTCCGCAGCCAGAACTTGATCCAAATTTAATTGAAGTTCAGCTGGTGAGCCGACATTTGTAAGTTGCTGGTTTATAGGGTTTGCATCGAATGGACTCGAAGACCCGCTTGATAGAGCTGTATCTTCACCAGCCGAAACTTCATTAACATCTACTGAAGCGTTTCCACCGCTAAAATTACTGACCAGATCATCTGCTCGCTCTAACAACAAACGGATACCAGTAATCTCTGTCCCTGCACCAGTTTTAGACGCTGTTTGTGATTGAGCAAGCTTAGCCTCATCTGAAAGTTCAGGATGTCCCCAAAGCTCCATATGGTTAACCACTCGTACTGCTAAACCTCTGGAGCGCAGCAATTCAAATTGCGTTTGGTAGTAATCTTGATTATCCGTGTCCAGCCCCACGAGCTCTTCAAATTGGACAAGGTTATTGCCTTGAGACTCAATAAGCAGTGTAGATGTTGAACTGTATACAGGCGTGGCAGTATAAGCGTAATAAGCCGCAAGAACTGTAACTGAGGCTGAAAACAAAACAATCAGCCATTTATGTTTTCGCAAAACTCTCAAATAATGCTGCAGATCTATTTGATCCAGAGCTGATTGCTCCGACCCAAAAGCATCTTCAGCATTGCTGTTGTTCAAGCTTGAATCCGAAATAGCCATTAGAAAAACCCTTCTTGAACGGTAATTGTGTCGCCAGGCCCCACTGCATCACCTAGGCTAATTTTTTGTTGACTGGAATCAGAGCCAGCTCTAGCAACGAACATTCGTCTTTCCGAAGCTCTATCGGACAAACCACCGGCCAAGGCAATTGCTCTTTCAAGCGTCAAACCTGGCTGGTAAGGGTAGCTACCCGGAGATCGAACCTCTCCACCGATATAGAAAGGTCTAAATTTTGTTACCGAAACATTTACTGAAGGATTTACTAAATACCCATTTCTAAGTAGATCAGCTATGTGTTCCTCCAATTGAAGCGGAGTTTTGTTTACAACCTGAATATTCCCCAAATAGGAATAGTTGATAAAACCGCTGGCACTTACTCGAGCATCCAATGTTAGGTCAGGCTCATCAAAAACAAAAATCGATATTTGATCGCCTTGACCGAGGACATAATTGTCGGGGGAATTGTCTGGGACACTCGTGATTTTTGGATTTCCACCTGCAACTGATTGATTTTTCTGGCTTTCATCGACTACCACAGGATTAGCCCCGCAAGACGCAAGCAACAATAAAACTGGTAAAATCAGATGTTTTCTAACTATCGTGTTGAACATTCGGCAGAAGCCCTCAAGCGACTTTATTTTGTGATCAAAGGTTAATCTAGAGTGGCAAAGTAGAAACCTGCATGGTTCTCAATACTCAGCTGCATTGGTCTCAGAGCACTAAAAACTAGTTATGGTATACAAATTACTAAATAGCGGGGTGATTTACGATATACAAGCCATCCATCTACGTTTTGCACATGTTTGACAAAGACATCGCACTTTCACTCAAGGGAATATCCTAACAAAAGCCAAAATTTTGTTTAAATCATACTCAAGATCGTTGTCGATTGTCGCGCCACAATCATCGGCTGTCACTCTCCTGCTCGAAACACCAACTCCAACTTCGACCCAGCGCCGCGGCAGCACCGACAGCTCTAAACCCGCTTCAGCGGTTTGCGTTCCAGATGAAGGGCAGTCTCGGTCTTGATTATCAAGGCTTGCGTATGCAACAGTTTTTGCAAAGCCTGACCAATTTCGACTCCATCGAATAAGTGCCTTATCGCTTATGGTTTGAGAAGCGCCATTTGAGAAATCTATGCCTTCCTCATTATTGATTTGCCTGTTGAAATTCACATCTACCCGGGAGATTGCAGATGGAGAAAATGTCAATCCAACGTTAGCTACCAATACCGACGTGTCTTCTACTCGACTGTCGCTGTAGTTGTTTGAAGCAATACCAATTTTAAACTGGCCTAGGGTTTTACCACTGCCCTGGAAAGCCAGCCCTGCGAGCAATTCAACTACTGAGCGATCAAGGGAATCATTGTTGAAGTCGAAACTACTCAAACCTACTTCGATTAGCGCCCGTGTGTCAGAACTCAACCGGTATGACACCCTTCCAAAAGGATTTATTTTTAGGTAGTCCCTTCCTTCCGTAAGATCTGGTCGATTTTGAAAAGCCACGTTTCCAAAGGAGAAACCGCCCGTAACATTAAGCTTCGCAGTTGGCGCACCGTAAACGTAACTAGCATCTACCGCGAAATCAACTGCCTTGACTTGTTCATCTCCAGCATTGGCAGCACCTCGAGTTAAACCCACGCCTAATTCCTCGTGACGCAGAGTCAAGCTAGTGGAAGCTGCAGCACGTTTTCGGGTGCCCAACACCGCGTCTACACTACCGGCAATTTTATGATCATTATAGTCGAGCTCTGCTTGATCAAATCTAGCAAATTCACCGCTATAACCTGCAGTGAATCTCAGACCACGACGGTCTGCTACAACCGAGCCAGAAGGCGCAATCCTGAACCCTGTGCTGTCTAGCGTATTACCTTCAGATCTGAAAGCATTATCCGAAGTTAAAACGCCAAAGCGCACAGAGGTGTAAAGTTCAGCCTCCCCGATTTTCCCAGTCCGCTGCCCTAATTCCTGTGCAACCCCGAACTGGGGAAACAACAAGGACCCACTGGTTAGAAAAACCAATGATAGCCGTCTCAAGGTCCTGATTACACCCATGTCCCCATTGCACTTTTTCATTTTGTCAATATTTATTGGCGTTATGAACACGCTTCGATACCAAAGGAATGTCCATGAAATATCCGTCCTACGCTGATCGTGGCAGTTGTAGGAGCGACCGCTACCCATAGTAGCTTGTCTGATGGACTTGAATACTACACTTACAACGAGATAAACCTAAAAAGTAGAGCCGTTCTGGTCTATGTACAAAGCTTTCAACTACTAACTGCGGCACAGTTTTCTCTCTGATAGAGCCCCAATAACCCAATCTGTCAAGAAATAATGCATTACGACTATTAACGTAAACGACCAAAACAATATGGGTTCAAAGACGTTTACTGCGTTCGATAGCATGCCTACAAAGATAAAGGCAAAGTGGATGAGCAGTATGATCACCACCGTTTGGTTCACAGACAAGCCTGAATCTATCAGCTTATAATGGAAATGTGTTCTATCAGCACCGAAAGGAGACTTCTTGGCCAACAATCGCCCTGCCATGACTGAAACAGTATCCACCAAAGGCAATCCAAATATCCAACCCGCCGCTACTGGAGACAATACTGCGTTTGGACCTTGAGTCAATTTTATTAGGGTCCAAACGAGCACAAAACCAAGCAACATACTTCCAGTGTCACCCAAGAACACCTCGGCAGTGCTTCTGAAGAACCTCGCATTAAAATAAAGAAATGCCAATAGCGAACACAGAAAACTTATTAGGAGTAACAGGAGCCCGGATTCGCCAGCAGTCCAAGATAAATAAACAAGCGGAAGAAAGGTCAAGGACACAACAGATCCAGAGAGTCCGTCTACACCGTCTATCATGTTGATCGAGTTAATCACACCAACCGTGCAAAGAATGGTGAAACAAACTACCGCAAACCCAGTGAATATAACCGCTTGTGCGCCGAAAATGCCCCCTATGGATTCTATACCTAAGCCGCCAACGTACACCATAAGCATCGCAGCTATAGCCTGTATCGGTAGTCGAAGCGAAGCACTCAGACCAAACCTATCGTCCAACAAACCGGTAACCACTAAAATGCCTCCAATTAGAAGCGGCATATAAACAGAAGCGCCAGAATCGACGATGATAGCCCCAATAAACACCGATAGATAGACGGCTAAACCGCCAACGGCTGGGATATCTCCAACGTGCTGCTTACGAGCATCCGGGCTATCTAATAGACCCAAAGGAGCAGCAACGGTTACCAGCAAAATAATACTGAGGAAACAAAGAAAGCCGGATAGCCCCCCAGAAAGTAAAAGTTGAGTTGTTAGTGACACTACAATAGGCTTCATTTGTTACGAAGCCCCATATTACTTGCATCCGGCAGAACAACTCAACCCGCAGACTGCAAACTTGTAGACATAATTACCAGAGCTGGTAATATTACTATTTAACACGCCCTATTGAAAGCGCCAAAGGGCATTTTTCCAACCTTAACCATTTAGCTCTAAATACAGACAAACTTACTAGTAATGTCGAAAGCTACGTTCTCTAATTCACGATAGCAACATTCTGCCCCATCACCTCGCCAGACTCAATAAAAAATGAAACTTTAAGCCTTAGGGATATCGTAACCCCCTCCAAAGCGGGCAAGCATCCAAGTTCGCGACGCCGGTTCGATCCCGAACAAATTACCTTAAGCCCCCCCCCGCACCGTTTGCACGCCCTACTAACAATCTGAGGATCAAAGTCTAGAGTCCTCGAATATTTTTGGGGTCTTCGCATTGTCACGCTCGAGTTGCTTTAAACGTCCTTCTACTGATGCGCTCACTTCCCTAATGTATTCGTTTTTTGGAATTTTGCTAACGCAAATAACGAACCCCCGCCTACATTCTCAACTCTCTTTCCCGCTTTTATACGCTCAGGTACAAACGATGCGTGCTCTCAATTGACTTTCCTGCTTCGGTTAACAAAAAACTTACTAATCGCTCAAACTAAGACACAAAACTCTGTGTACCTGAATGTACCTGGTCAAAACAAAGACACTCAGCCCTTTCAAATAAAGCAATGCTAAAGATATTTACAAAACTGAAACAGCGAGAACAAAAATAGGAACGATAACTAAGCATCTTCATTAACCATTTTGATTAAAGACTCATTTACAGCAACGATACGATTTGCATGAGCGAAGGTAACAGCCGTTTCAGCGCCCCCCTCTCGGGCGTAACGTAATGAAAGACATATTTGTCGATTACTGAGACTTACAGCACAAATTAGAATGGCCACCGTGCTCTCAAAAAGGTACATTGGCGCTTAGGATGAACCGCCGCAGAAAAGTTTAAACATTAATGAAGGCCATCAACATTATTAATTTACCCGGTAAAGGAAGAATATCCGCTTCAGCCGAATATCGAACTCATTTAATTCGCTTGTTAGATGTGTTATTCATTCTGCTTTCAATGGTGATTTCTCACTGGCTTAGATTTGAAAACGCTATATTCACTTTAAATGAACTTGTGATTACCGTGTTATTCATCGTTCTTTATACTTGGACAGCAACTTTTCTAGGCTTCTACAGACACAACACAAACCAAAGCCTCGAAAATATTATATGGCTAGCTGTCTACTCCTTCTTAGTCACAATTTCAATTGCCTCTGTTCTATTAATACTCACTCACACCTCTGAGACTTTTTCAAGAATTTGGTTTGTCTTCGGGAGCACGCTAGGTATTTCGTTAATAATAGGATGCCGAGTTTTGTTAACAAAGGCTATCAAGTATAATTGGATTAAATTCCCAGTTAAACGGGTAGTCATAATAGGTTCTGGGGCAATCGGTATTGAATTAGCCAGACGGCTCACTGCTGACCACTTCAGAGCCTTCGAGATTGTCGGCTTTTTCAGTGATGACAAGACGGCATCGACTCTTACAGGCAAGCCAATACTTGGAAGACTGGGGGACGTCGAATCTAAACTCGAAAACCTCCGTTACCACGGTAAACCGATAGAGCAAATATTTATAGCCCTTCCAGCACCCGAGGTGCAACAAGAACTTGATTTTATTAGAAGACTGACCGCAACTCAGTACCACACTTTTGTTGTACCCGACTACTCACTCGCTCTCATTTTCAACAGTCGATCTGATGATGTCGCAGGACTTCCGGTGATTGACCTCTCTCACTCGCCGCTTCAGGGTTTCAGGGCCACTACTAAAACGTTTCTTGATTTAACACTCGCCACCGTAGCTTTGATAATTTTTCTACCAATACTTCTTGTAATCGCTGCTTGCATTAAGTTGGAATCACCAGGACCAGTTCTGTTTTCACAAAGAAGATACGGTGTTGGTGGGAAAGAGATACTGGTCCACAAGTTCAGAACTATGAAGGTTACAGAAGACGGAGATGACATCAAACAGGCAACTGTCAATGATGAAAGAATCACGAAAGTTGGAAAATTTCTACGCTCTACTTCAGCCGACGAACTTCCACAACTGTTTAACGTACTCGCTGGAAACATGTCTCTAGTGGGCCCTCGACCACACGCTGTCGCACACAACGAAATGTACCGCAAGTTGATCGGTGGATACATGAAACGCCATTCAATCAAACCTGGTATCACGGGGCTCGCCCAAGTCAACGGTTGTAGGGGGGAAACATTGACTGTTGATGACATGCAAAGGCGTGTAGACTATGATCGAGAATATCTGAAAACATGGTCTATTAAACTCGATATCTTTATAATATTAAAAACTGTTTTCCAAGTTATCAAAGATGATCAAGCATACTGATGCTCAAATCAAAACTTATATCCTATGCAATTCAAAGTTAATTAGAAAATAGCTGATTGCAACATTCTATGCTCTCCACTCAAACCTATATCAGCAAGTTAGTTATTTTTGAAATATGAAGAAAAACGTCCTGATCTACAGCCTAAACTACTCCCCAGAAACAACAGGTGTCGGTAGGTATGTAGGCCAAATGACCGAGTATTTATGTGAATCTGACAATTATCATGTAACAGTTTTAACAGCCCCACCTTACTACCCTGCTTGGGAAGTATACCCAGGTTATGAAAACAAATATTCTGTGGTGAAGAGTAAGAACCTGAAAGTGATCAGATGCCCCATTTACATTCCGAAGCAACCTGGAACTCTGAAAAGAATATTACACTTAGTGACTTTCGCTCTGAGTTCATTTGTTCCACTTGCCGGACTATTTTTTCGGAAAAATACTTGCGTTTTAGTCATAGCTCCAACTCTCACAATTGCTCCAAGTGCACTCATTTTTGGAAAATTAAAAGGCGCTAAGACGATGCTACACATACAGGATTTCGAACTGGATGCAATGGTTGGTTTAAACTTCCGTGAATCTCAAAACAGGGGTTTTGCGCTGGCAAGCTTGATAGAGAAATTCTTACTAAGACGTTTTGACATTGTAAGCACAATCTCAAATCGTATGGTGACCTCGCTACACAATAAAGGAGTATCTCGCCAAAATGCTGTGTTTTTCCCAAACTGGGTTGATACATCTAAGTTTTTCCCAATAGAAGATAAAAAACAATGCAGGTATAAAGTGGGAATTAAAAGCACTGGCAAAGTTGTTCTCTACTCGGGGAACATTGGTAAAAAACAAGGTTTAGAGTTTGTACTCGAAGTAGCACGTAGACTGCAAGACAACCGGTTAATAAGCTTCGTAATTGCCGGAAACGGATCAGAGAAAAAATCCTTGGTAGAGGAAGCTAAACGCCTTGAGCTAAGCAATCTGTCCTTCATGGACTTTGTCAGCGAATCCGATCTTCCATATCTATTAAATTCAGCAGATGTGCATCTAGTCCTGCAGAAGCCTGGGGTGGGGGATTCGGTTATGCCATCCAAACTTAGCAACATCATTGCAGTCGGTGGTCACGCTATCGTTTCGGCCGAAGAAAACACCGAAATTTATGATCTAAACGCAAAATATCCCGGAATATTTACATTGATTCCAACAGACGATCTAACCTCTCTCGAGCAAAGTATCGCAGTTTTATGTGACTCCGAGTTAACGTCTTGCAACGTAGTAGGAAAAAACTATGCAGACACATTTTTAGACCACACCAATATCTTAAAAGCATATGAAAAAATCATGAACTCTTAGTGGGCTTCCGGCGTCTGAGAAGTTTATACTGTAGCAATATATAATCAATCCCGAAATATTTTATATTGAGTCCAAGTTTAATATATAACTGGTAATACTGGGGTTTTACTGCCTAGCTGTGAAAACACTTTTACTGCAACTAGTTTATTGACTATCTCAGATTTTTCTCGCAGTGAAGAGAATTATTAGGGTATCTAGCAACTAGAACGCCAAAGCAAACTCGATTTTTACTTGCAGGCTATTATATTTTTGTACCATTAGCGCATTGGTTGACTTGCACCTAGACTTCCATATTAACTAGAACTATTTTTCCACGTGCCTCTTGGGCTTCAGTACATATTTTAGTAGCTTAAAACCCACCCTTGCTGGGCGTTAAAAATTTCCTTCAAAACAACGTGTGGAGCTCTACGCGCCAGCAAAATTGCACACAATCTTTCTAGAGCAAATCAAAATTTGTTGCGAAAAAGACTAAGAACATCGATAGGAACAGCTTGCAACTTACATACTACCGCTGCTCGCACAGATGCGACGTTTCATATATCAAATCGCGGAACTCCTGAAACAATTCTGAGGCCTTATTCAGTGAAACTTGAGCCAGCGGAATACCGATGTAAAAATATCTATGAACGGCGTGTTCTGAACTAAAAACCCATCCAGTTCGCCCTCCACTTATTTAGTAATCAACGCACCGTGAATTCAGCCCCTGACTCGAAATCATATTCAAAAGGTAACCTAACTTTGTTTCGATTAAACTCTACTGCGTTTCTCGTTTGCGGATATGTGTTGGGGCAAGGCTCCGCCTTACTTGCACAACTTTTTTTGCGAGATACCGGCTACCTTGTAGAACTCGGCGTGGTAGTGATCATTTTCAGTTTGTGGTCTTTTTCGTTTCAATTTAGCGATTTCGGAAATGCCACAGTAGCAAACAAACTAATATCAAAAAATGACATATCAGCCTTTGGATCATTTTTAATAGGCAGAGTTGTAATGTCTGTCTTTTCTATTTCCGTCGTTTCATTCCAATTAGCTCCACTGATCAAAGATCATGTGGGCTACGGTTTTTTCATTTCTCTCATTCTAACAGCCTTTATATACCCGCTATCAGGGGTCGCTGCTTTTGAAAGCAAAGGGAGATACAAGGCATATGCAGCAATCCAAGCCACGCCATGGTTGTGTATGTCATTGTTGATGCTTATCGTATTCTATGGCTCACATAGATTTCTTCTTAACGGGTCAATAGTTGCCATATCTCTTATTTACATATCTCTTGCAGCAAAACCATTATTTTCTATGGGCTTGAGTCTAAAAAAAATTAAGTTCAAAGATTGTTTCATGCCGTTTGCAGTTATTTTCCCTGCTCTGGTAGGACAATTTTGGGGTAGGGAAATGATTGTAATCATAACTAAATTAGTTGACTTGTCAGTACTAGGGCCTCTTGGTATAGTTCGCGGAATCCACACGGCATTCTCTCTGCTACTCAATATGATAATCAGACCTCATATCGCAGGATTAGCAGCTTCGGGATCGCGAAACTTTCAATTCAGAACCATTACAATCTATTTACTGATTTTTTTAATCATATTGACCATCCCCAATTCGTTTGACCTCGGTATCAGCCAAGATATAGATTATTGGCTGCCCGTTCTGATGGGCATCCCATTCTGGGCATTCACCTCATACCTAGCGGCTATAAATCAGGTTATATTGGCTCCGAAGATTTTTATGATCGTCGATATTTTTTCGTTTTCAATTCACATAATCACTTTCTTGATACTTGTTAACTACAGTCCTCCTTGGGCATTCGCGGCATCAGATATGGCCAGATGTGTTTATTTCGGTATTGTTTTTTCAATTACATCTATTCCACAAATAAAAGGATCTCGCATTGAATAGTGGCCATTCATCAGTATTTAAGCTGACCATTGAGAATATTGTCTCGGGCTTGATCATCGGTGTTTTTATAATCTATAGCTCTCTCAGCTCCCCACTGCCTGCAAATTTGAGCGTGTTTGAAATTATAATTTTCCTTTTGCTAGTAACAATTTTTTGTATATCATATGCAAAAGGAGGAGGCTTGCCAATTTCGGCTAGAACTCTTTCAAGTTATTGTATTTTATATATAACATTTATACCAACATTTTTAGGTATTATTATATATCAATACGAAATTTCAGATTTTTTAAGAGATTTCATACCGCTACAATTCTTTCTAATTCCGTTTTTTTTCTTCGGGTTAATTAGTAGATATTCAATTTTGTGGGTCAATACACTCACCAATGCCTTTTTTATCTCAGGAGTGATCTTATCCCTTAGACATATTTCTTCTGGAAGCTCTGCCCTATTCACTGATATTCTGGTAACGAACAGTGTTCCTCTCAATCAGTGTCCTACCGTGATCTTCGCTGGTATTTACGGGTTTTCAGCAGCATTTCGCGAGAGAATCAGCCTAGTTAAAAAAGTTTTATTTATACTCGGATCACTAATTGTAATGGGCGGACTTATGGTTACAGTTATGAGAGCACAGATTGCAATTGTTTTTCTACTTTCGTTTTTTGCTCTATGCATTGGCAATAAAAATATCTTTAAAACGCTTATCTATCTTGCAGTTGCACTCACAATAGTCTTTCTAGCTTTTTCCGAGCGAATTCTCGAAGCCATATATTGGACTTACGATATGATACTGCTGAAAACTGAGATTGCAGGGTTGTTCAATTCAAGAGACCTTGAACTCTCTACTGTTTTGGCCAATGCTTCAGCTTCGCCCAGCGTATTCATGTTTGGCTCTGGTTGGGGAGATAGCATGTACGTCCCAACTGCTGGCGGTATTGTGAGGTTTACACACAATTCGTTATTATATTTCTTATGGAAAGTAGGTTTGATCGGCTGTATCGCTGTGGCGGTGTATCTCTGGAATCAGGTGGGTATTAAATATATATTCAAGCAGAAGGCTAATTTTATATCAAACAATTTCCATTTGTTTTTTTCAGTTTTGGGCGCCTTGTTTGTTTATTCATTTATTGAAATGGGGTATAAAATGATGTCATTCGGTTTTATGTTATCTTTCTTACTCGCGCTGTTATTGAGCGGCCGGGTAGGTCGCACTAGAGACTAATTTTGAAAAATCTCAGTATGAAACTTGATCGATACTCAACACTCAGGCTATTTCGAAATTTTCTTCAAAACTTGTATCACCTTAAGCCCAGCTTCAGTTGGACAAGCGACATCAAAATTGGCGCGAATTTCTCGAAGGATTTGGTTATTGGTAAATACGTTTACGCTGGAAATGGAGTTTCAATTACAAACGGGGTAATCATCGGCGATTACACCATGCTTGCCACTTACGCATCAGTAGTGGGAGGCGATCACAACACATCAGCTTGCGGAACACCCATCGTATTCTCCGGTAGACCGGAGTTAAGGCGTACGTCCATTGGTAAAGATGTTTGGATCGGACACAGAGCTATCATTTTGGCTGGAGTCAGTATTGGGGATGGAGCCATAGTCGCTGCTGGCAGTGTGGTTACCCGAGATGTGCCTTCATGCGATATTGTTGGAGGAGTTCCAGCAAAGAAGATACGCGAGCGCTTCACACCTGAATTACGCACAGAGCACCTTCACGCCTTAAATAACAAAACGTTTGCTGGAAATCCGCCTTCCAAGAGGAAAGTAGTGCCATGAACATAGGAATACTAACTTTCCATTTCAGCGACAACTATGGAGCGATTCTTCAGGCATCCGCGTTACGCAAATATCTTGAATCTCAAGGCCATGAAGTACGTTTCATTGACTACCAGCCTGACTATTTAGAGAGCGGTGGGAAAATTTCTCTGCATGATTTTAAGAGCACTTCGATTGCCAAGAAGCTATTTCTCAATTTTGTAACATTACGAGAGCATTTGTTTGGGGATAATGATTGCAAGAGGCGTTTGGTTAACTTTCAAACTCAAAGACTTCCAGTCTTTCCTGGAATTAGTAAACATATAGAAGAACTGGCCGCCCTCCTCCCGAACACAATCGAGGCGGTGATAGTAGGCAGCGACCAAATATGGAGGCCATCACTGCAATTTGGGATTGATCCTGCTTATTTTCTAGGATTTAAAATCCCCAATGAGGCTTTGAAAATATCATATGCGCCAAGCTTTGGATCGAGTGATATCTCTCATGAAGCTCTGGCACCAGTAGGCGATCTATTCAAACATTTTCATTACCTTTCTGTCAGGGAGCAGAGCGGTGCTGAGTTTCTATCCACCAACTACAATATTGAAGCAAACATCGTTCCTGACCCTTGCCTCTTGAATAGCGAGTATGAGGACTTGATAGCTCCTATTGAATTATCCACGGAAAATTTTGCATTCTGCTATTGCCTTCGATCTCCTTTAGTAATCCGCGATGTTTGCAAATATGTTGAAGATAAATACAATTTACGTATGTATTCACCACACAACCCACATCGACGCTGGCCTAAGATCGGGGAAACTATTGACTTGGATCCTGGTCAATGGCTTTACATGGTTGAACGTTCGTCGTTTGTGATCACTAATTCGTTTCACGGTACTGTATTTAGCATTATCTTTAACAAACCATTCGTAGCCGTCGCGCTACAAGGCGAGAGATACCCCTTGAATGAACGCGTAATCAATCTGCTCACGAATTTAAATTTAATGGACAGATTCGTTGTCGACATTAATTCTGCTACCAAAGCGCTTGACACTCCAATTGATTGGGAGGCAGTAAATAAGACTCTAGAGAAACTAAGAAGGAAAGGAAAGGATTTCCTATCTGAAGCTCTAACTCCCACCAAGCACACTTAGCTAGTTTTGAGAGGATGCTCAAGATACTTACCGATCGGAAAGTAGACCTCAGCTTGGAGGGTTAAATGAAACAAAAAAAACAGATACTCTACATTTCAAAAAAAGAAAAGCTATACCGCCTGTTATGGGATTTTTGCTGGTTATTTTTATTTAGACCCACCCCACGGTGGACACTTAATAGTTGGAGAATTTTTTTACTTAGATTGTTCGGAGCTGAGATCCCATATAGCAGCCGGGTTCTTCCCAGCTGCCGAATATGGGCACCATGGAATTTAACCGTTGGAGACAGAACTGTGTTGGGTGATTTCGCTAATATCTACTCAATGGCAAAAATAAATATTGGAAGTAGTGTTTCTATTAGCCAAGGAACATTTTTGTGTTGCGGATCTCACGATATATCAAGTTTGTCTCTACCCTTAATAGCAGCGCCCATTAGAATCGAGAATCACGTATGGATATGTGCTGACTCCATGATAGCCCCTGGCGTAACTATTAGCGAAGGCTCTGTAATAGCGGCTAGGAGCAATGTGATCGACGACGTCGCTCCGTGGGTGGTTAGTGGTGGCAATCCTTCAAAACAACTTCGTATTAGGAAAATTAAAGATTCGTAATCATGCCAAGCAAAAATAATTCAAGGAACTTAGCCACGATATCCGAAGTTGTAAAGGGCGGCTATTGTGTCGGCTGTGGCACCTGCGCTTTTCGCGCCGGTGGTAAAATGTTGTTTACCGACATGGGGGAATACGTACCAGATATTGATTCAACCGACTATTCAGCTTACGCTAGTTCGTGTCCCTCACTACAACCTGAACAAAACGAAACGGTTATTGGGTCGAATTTATTTCGAGAAAATGCCACTCACGAAATTGGTCTGGGTCACGTTACAGGGACCTTTGCAGGCTACGCAAACGAAGGTTCTTTTAGACAACATGGTACCTCCGGTGGAATGGTTAGTTGGGTCTTAGCAGAATTAATGCGTAAAGATATTATTGATTCCGTCGTTCACGTTAAAGAAGTTGAAGGAGCAAATACAGAAGGCCCTTTTTACGAATACGGAAAAAGCACGACAATAAGTGAGGTAAAGCAAAATTCAAAAACTAAGTATCACGTTGTCGAACTCTCCAAAATACTTAGAGAAATAAAAGAATCAGACGACAGAGTTGCAGTAGTAGGAGTACCCTGCATGATCAAATCGCTGAGGCGTTTGGCACGTCTAGATAAAGATATTAAGAAACGAGTAGTGTTCACTATCTCGTTAGTTTGCGGCCATCTGAAGTCTGTAAATTGGAGTCGCTCTCTGAGTTGGGGTGCTGGCATTCATCCAAACCAAATGAAAAATATCCAGTATAGGATCAAAGGAGAGAGCGTACCAGCGAGAGCATATGTCTGCCAAATTGAAACACAAGACGGTACACAAAAAATCTTGGATACAGCCAATATTGTCGGTGGAAAATACAATGTAGGCTCATTGATGCTACCAGCGTGTGACTACTGTGATGATGTTGTAGGCGAAACAGCTGATCTAACGATCGGAGATGCCTGGTTACCAAAATACGATGTGGATAACAGAGGAACAAACCTCCTGATAACACGAAGCAATGAGGCTAGAAACTTGTTAATTTCCGCAATGCGAGAAAACAGAATATATTTAGACAACATAACTGCAGACGAAGCTCGCAGTTCACAGTCTGGAGGATTTCGTCAACGTGGTGAAGGCTTATCTCACAGGTTACAACTAGCTTTAGATATAGGAAAGAAAGTTCCTGAGAAACGCATTAGGCCTGGGGAATTCAAACTAACAGCACTTCGCAAAGAGGTGTACAAACGTCGCTCTATTGTTTCTAGAGACTCAAGAATTGCATTTAAGGAAGCAATAGAGAAAAACGACTATAGTATATTTGTGTCTCGAATGAAGAGACAACTTGTAATACTCAGGCACCTGGAGTTCGCTACCTCCTTCCCCCGACTGTTTATTAATAAATTCAACCGAGCAATCCGAGGTATTGCACTTCGAATGGGTAGAGCCTAAATGGTTACCGTCATTGTATTAACTTTCAATGAAGAACTACACATTGCTCGGTGTTTAGAGTCGGTAGCCGACTTAAAAACTCGATTAGTTATCGTTGACTCTGGCTCTCGAGACGACACTGTAGCCATTGCTAATTCTTTTGGAGCACAGGTTTTTCAAAACTCTTTTTTCAGCCAAGCTCAACAGTTCAACTGGGCAATGGAAAACTGTGACATCAGGTCTGATTGGGTACTACGGCTCGATGCAGATGAAGTTATCGATAAAGAACTGAGTAGAAACATTGCCGAATTCGTCAAGCTTGATGGCTACGGTTACAGTGGCGCCGTATTTCATAGAAAACATATTTTTTTAGGTAAATGGATACGCTTCGGAGGCAGATACCCACTACCTATGCTCAGATTATTCAAGAGAGGTTTTGCCCACGTTGAGCCTCGATGGATGGATGAGCATATCGTATTAGACAAAGGATCCTCAATTGTTCTTAAAGGTGGCTTTGAAGACAACAACCTCAACAACGTTAGCTGGTTTATAGATAAACATAATCACTATGCGACACGAGAAATAGTTGATATTTATTTGAAGTTATTTTTTTCTGAATCAAATTCAAAAATATCAAAATCAACAAGTTTTTCAATTAAATTTAAGCGTTTTTTAAAACAAGAACTATATTTAAAATTGCCTTTTTTTGTTCGTCCTTGTCTTTATTTTTTCTATAGATATGTAGTTCAATTGGGATTTTTAGACGGTTCTCGTGGGTTTGCCTATCATTACATGCAGGGATTTTGGTATAGATGCCTAGTAGATCTTAAATGTGTTGAATTTGAGGACATTTGTTCCAATTTAGATGATCTATCGTCTAGATTAAGTGCTTTGGAGAATTACTCAGGATACGACTTGTCCAAATATAGACATTTAGTTTGAGAGAAATTCAAATCGTAAGTGTGCCCCCACGCGCGTTGTCAAGATAGCTGACCGATAGACCTATATGCAACGGTAGCTGCCCCCTGCATCAGGATAGTTGACCTCTACTCTCGAGTAGACTCTTAGAATTAGCAGGGAGCGGTTGTAATCCCCCCTAAAAAGCACTGGACTAATAAGTAGAGATTTCCGCATACTTTTGATGCAGGAGATTTCAATGAGAAAATCACGTTTTACAGTAAGCGATTCCAAATCGACGTTGTATACCTGAGCTGCTAGTCGCGCGAAGATGTGCCCACACTTTTTGGAGCACATCCTTATGCCAACAGAACCTACTCAGAATCGCCGCCACTTCTGGGAACAACATGTCGCAGACTA
>CALKXC010000076.1 GCA_938004025.1 uncultured Leucothrix sp.
AAATAACCCTGAATCGCAGCATAGTTAGGACTCAGAACTGGCGGCTGATTTACGGCTGGTGCAGCACCGACTGTGACAGTAACCGTGGCCGTTGAAGTATCACCTTCCGCATCACATGCTGTGTATACAAAAGAGTCAGTACCAGAGAAGCCGGCATTTGGTGTGTAAATAATATCTTGGCCAGAGCTTGGAATAGTTACAAAGCCATTAGTTGGATTAGTCGCTATGTTTGAAACACAGGTATAACCTCCATCAGGATTTGTATCATTCCCCGAGACGTTAATCGTTACTGCCGTCTGGTACGGTGTTGAAGCGCTATCATCTACAGCATTCAAACCGAGAGAGGCTGGAGAAATAGTGACGGTTGCATTAGCTGTGCTCGTGTTGCCATTGCCATCGTTTACTGTGTAGGTATAGTTATCAACACCGACGTAACCGGTTGTTGGTGTGTAAATAACACTGTTACCAGAGACGCTGACGGTTCCATTAGAAGGGTTAGTCGTCGAGACAACCGTTAATGTATCGCCTTCAGGGTCAGAATCGTTGCTGGTGACGTCCATAGTGACGGACGTGTTAAACGGAGTCGTTGCAGAGTCATCTATTAGTGTCGGTGATTGATTAGCCGTCGGTGATACTGTGACTGTTACTGTCGCGGTATCTGTAGCACCATCTGCATCACAAGCGGTATAGACAAAAGAATCAGTTCCAGAGAAGCCTGCATTTGGCGTGTAAACTACATCCGTACCGTTAGCTGAAATCGACACTGATCCATTGCTCGGATTTGTCACTATGTTTGATACACAAACCGTTGATCCGTCAGGGTCACTGTCGTTACCGGTAACATTAATGGTGACTGGCATTCCTTCCGGCGTAGTCGCCATATCATCAACCGCTTGAGGTGGTTGATTTGTGCTAGTTACCGTAACTGTAACGGTTGCTGTAACATTGTTGCCTTCACTGTCAGTGATCGTATAGTCAAAGTTGTCCATACCAGTGAAGCCACTGTCTGGAGTATAGGTTATGTTGTTTCCACTAACACTGACTGATCCATTTGAAGGATTTGTTGCACTGACTATAGAAAGCGTATCACCATCAGGGTCGCTGTCATTTGAAAGTACTGAAATGCTAACCGGTGTATTTTGTGGTGTGGTTTGTGAATCGTTTACTGCAACTGGCGCAGAATTTTGATCCGTTACGATGACGTTAACCGAAGCCGTTGTGGAGTTTCCATTGCCGTCACTTACGACATAAGTAAATGTATCGTTACCTACAAAGCCTGCATTAGGCGTGTAGACAACTTGATTGTTAACAATCGAAACGGTTCCGTTATTAGCTTGTCCTAACGTAATAACACTCAAGTTATCACCATCCGGATCACTGTCGTTACCAATTACATTGATCGTAACAGGGGTGCCTTCAGGAGTAGTACTAGAGTCATTAACTGCAACTGGCGCCTGATTTGTATCAGATACGGTTACGTTAACAGTAGCAGTTGATTGGTTATTGTTTCCATCCGTAATTGTGTAAGTGAAGGTATCAGAACCAGAGAAACCTGTTTCTGGAGTATATTGAATCTGACCATTAATTAGTTGAACGGTACCATTCGAAGGATTGGTAATATTGCCAATAGTCAGCGTGTCACCATCACTGTCAGTATCATTTGCAATGACATCAATCATCACAGCAGTTGATTCACTGGTAGACGCATTATCATCCACTGCCATAGGAGCGTTGTTGACTGCTACAGGCACATCCACCGTGACTCTAGAAGTTGTTTCGTTGCCCTCTGCATCTTCTACAGTATAGGTGAATGTGTCAGTACCACTGAAACCTGGGTTTGCTACATAAACAACTCTGTCATTTACGATCGTAACTGTACCGCCTGTAGGTTGTGATACTCTGACTAGAGTCAGGCCTGTACTGTCATTCGCCAATACATCCATGGTTGTATCGCGATTAGTTGCAGTGAAGCTGTCATCAACTGTTTTTGTTGCAGCACTACGAGTGGTGTAGGTGCTAATTGTCTTATTGTGGCTAATTGTATTTCTAATCGCACGTTGTATCCAAATAGGAGCGGATGGTACCACCTCTGTTTTCCATACAAAGCGAGATGGAGTGCCGGGAGTCGCTGGAATCGCTGGGATCGCTGGGCGCCCTGGATGTCCGGCTCGGCCTGGACGACCTGGACGTGCTGGAGTTGCTGGCCTTCCTGGAATTGGAGCAACTGCCGGGCGTCCTTCTTGAACCAATACGTCACGATATTGAGTTTTGTTTGCGGCTTTCTTAACCGTGCGTTCCGTTACATACTCAAGGTCTACGCGGCGATTTCTGAAGTCATCGTCCTTACGGTCATATTTAGGACTTCCTTTACCAAGGCCTCGTGCAATCAAGTGCTCTGGATTAAAGCCCTTGTCTATTAAGTATGCACGAACTGCGTTCGCGCGTTTCTCTGACAAGCGCTGATCATAAGCAGGATCACCAAGGCCACAGGTGTTTCCTGTGATTCGGATTGCACCAAGGTAACCATGACCACGAATTTGGCCAACAATCTTATCAAGGTTGCGTCTAGCTGACTGTGTCAGCTTAGAAGAATTAAGTTTAAAGAATGTTTCATTCTCTAGCTTCATCGTAGTTTTAACAAACTCATGGCCTGGTGCGGCAACTGCACGACGCTCGTAACGAGGTGGGATGGCAGGACGGCCAGGGCGACCTGCAACAGCAGGCCTTGCAGGTTGAGCAGGAATTGCCGCAATAGCTGGAGTAGGTGGGATTGCTGGTACAGCTGCTCGACCAGGACGACCAGGCGTACCTGGTATTTCAACACGACGGCGAGAAGTTCCACCAGCAGAGCGATAAACACCGTCACCACCAAATTCATAGCGGTATCCAACTCTGGCATTAAAGTCTGTATTTTCTGCATCATTACCACCAGAGACCTGGTTTCCAGAAACGTCTAGGCTAATGCTGTGAGGAGAATCATGGAAGAACTGTTCGATCCCAGCAGATAGCGTCGCTTTTCCAGGACGATCTTCGTTATCGGCGAATTCCGTACCAAATTCATAATCAATACCGCCTCTAATACGAGTCAGTGAACTCTCAAGGAAGGTACCGACTTGTGCGCCTACGCCATAATCATAGGAGCGAGTCGTGACATCGCCATTAACAACGTCATCGCTAATGCTTTTACTAACATGGCCTGACCAGAATAAATCTTCTGTCTCTTGACCATAACCGACAGTAGCTTTGCCTCGATCATCAACATCTTGATCATAAGCACCAAATACTTTGTGAACTGTATCGTTATCGTCATTAATCCATTGGTGATTGATCTTTACACCACCACCAAGTAGGCCTTGCGACCTAACTTCGTCATCTTTAAGTTTATAACCAAACCAACCCTCAGCACTGGTCGCACTGGAATCATCTTCCATAATAATTTGATTGAGGTCTACTTGCCCTTCAAGATTACGGTTGATGCTTACACCGATTCGAGTGTCGCCACCCACATAGCCAAGACTTCCTGAGTCTGCCATGCCATCACGCAGTTCATCACCGTTTAATTGTACAGTTGGGCCCGCATGAAGCTGAGTAGAAAGCACTGCCATGGAACAGAATACTGGTGCTATATATCTCAACTTGCGTAAGTGTCGATTAGTTATTTTCATTATTATACGCTCGTTATTTTTATTATTAATTTGGGGGTTGATGTTTATACTTTATTAATTAAAAAGCACC
>CALKXC010000077.1 GCA_938004025.1 uncultured Leucothrix sp.
AAGGTAATAATCCTGGAGGTTCTGTTAAAGATAGAGCAGCGCTGAGTATGATTAAACATGCTGAAGCACGGGGTCAAATTAAACCGGGTGATAGCTTAATTGAAGCAACCAGCGGAAATACTGGCATTGCTTTAGCCATGGTTGCTGCTATTCGTGGTTATAAAATGAAGCTGCTGATGTCTGAAAGCATGAGCGAAGAGCGCAGAGCCTCTATGAAAGCCTATGGAGCTGAGATTATTTCAGTGTCTGCTGAACTAGGCATAGAAGGCGCCCGGGATATTGCTTTAGAAATGCAGGAAAAAGGTGAAGGCCTGGTGCTTAATCAGTTTGCCAATGCTGACAACCCAAGAGCCCATTATGAGTCAACTGGCCCAGAAATTTGGCGTGATACGGATGGCGGCATAACGCACTTTGTTAGCTCGATGGGAACCACTGGGACCATCATGGGTACCTCGAGATACCTGAAAGAACAAAATGCTGCAGTACAAATAGTCGGTGTGCAGCCTGCGGGAGAAGATGATTCTATTCCTGGTATCCGTCGCTGGCCTGAAGAGTATTTGCCAAAGATTTTTGAAGCCGATCGAGTGGATCAAATTATTGATGTTACCCAGAATGAAGCTGAAGTCATGATGCGCCGCTTGGCTGTAGAAGAAGGAATTTTCTGTGGCGTTTCTTCTGGTGGTGGCGTTGTCGCGGCACTTAAACTTTCCGAACAGGTAGACAATGCAACTATCGTGAGCATAATCTGTGACAGGGGTGATCGTTACATCTCTACTGGGGTTTTCCCTTCATGAGCGATCAGTTGATAATAAGTCTGGAAACGGTTCCTGATATTGCAGCGCTGCGTGCCATTCATAAGCTTGAGGGTTTATCGGATGAAGGTGTGTTAAGTGCCTCACTGCATTTATACAAGCAGCAGTTTGGAACAAAAGAGCTTCCGATTTATCAACAACAGATCATATCTCTTGCCGTGGTTAAATGTTCTGGCATAAATGAAGTGTCATTGCACTGTCCTATCGAGTTAAAAAGTGAAGCGAATTTGCTCAGCTGGTTTAGTGATTTAATCGAGATGGACAAGAGTCTCATCTCTTGGGATATGCATACTAGAGACAAGCCTTTACTTAACTATCGATTACTCAAGCATGGCGTGATTTCAGAGTCGTTCAGTAAACTGGATTTGCTAGGTTTAAAAGACAAATTATCAGAAGGCAATAGCAATGCTGTGGCGGATTTTGAAGGGCTATCGTTAAGTTTAGGTTTGCCAGAGTTTAAGGCTATAACTCAAGCAGAACGTACTGAATGCTTTTTAAAAAGCCAGTTAGACACGGTTCATCAATCCAATCAAATTAAGGCACTGAACGCGTGCGCAATATTAAAAAAATACCAACTGATGAGTGGAGCTATTTCACTTGCAGATTTTGAGATGGTTTCTAAACAGCTAGGCGCTGCCATCAATCAAACGTAGATACAAAATTATGACTGAAACTTTACCACTTCAAGAATATACAGAGAAAGCGTACTTAGAATATTCAATGTACGTCATCCTTGACCGAGCATTGCCGCACATTGGTGATGGTCTAAAACCGGTTCAGCGGCGCATTATTTACGCGATGTCTGAGCTAGGTCTGTCATCGGGATCCAAGCATAAGAAATCGGCTAGAACGGTTGGTGATGTGCTGGGTAAGTTCCATCCTCACGGCGATAGCGCTTGTTATGAGGCGATGGTGTTAATGGCTCAGCCGTTTTCATATCGTTATCCCTTAGTTGATGGGCAGGGTAACTGGGGGTCTTCAGATGACCCGAAGTCATTCGCCGCAATGCGTTATACCGAGTCGCGTTTAACCCCTTATGCCAAGGTTTTGTTACAGGAGCTTGGTCAGGGGACAGTTGATTGGAACCCTAACTTTGATGGCACGTTAAACGAGCCAGCCTTGTTACCGTCGCGCTTACCGAATGTGCTATTGAATGGCGGTTCAGGTATTGCGGTGGGTATGGCAACGGATATTCCGCCGCATAATTTACGGGAAGTCGTCGACGCTTGCCTGCATTTGTTGGACAAGCCAGAGGCTAATTTAAAAGCCCTACAGCGATACATTAAGGGACCGGATTACCCAACCTCTGCTGAAATTATCAGTTCGCCTGATGACATTGCAAAAATGTACGAAACAGGCTCAGGCAGTGTTCGGATGAGAGCGGTTTGGCATAAAGAAGATGCTGATATTGTCATTACAGACCTGCCGTATCAAACGTCTGGTAATAAGGTTTTAGAGCAGATCGCCCAGCAAATGAGGGCAAAGAAACTTCCTATGGTGTCTGATTTACGTGATGAATCTGATCACATGAATCCAACCAGATTGGTAGTGACGCCTCGATCTAATCGTATTGATATGAATCAGCTTATGCTGCATTTATTTGCCAGTACAGATCTTGAGCGCACGTATCGCGTCAACATGAATATGATTGGCTTGGACGGGCGTCCAAAGGTTCGCAATTTGCGCGAAACCTTAATTGAGTGGCTAGAGTTTCGTCGGCAAACGGTAACCAAGCGCTTGCAATGGCGTTTAGAAAAAGTGCTGGATCGCTTGCATATCTTGGAAGGTCTTTTAATCGCTTATCTTAATATTGATGAAGTGATCATGATCATCCGTGAGGAGGATGAGCCTAAACCGGTCATGATGGCTCGTTTTGGAATTAGTGATACGCAAGCAGAAGCGATCTTAAACCTTCGCTTACGTAACTTAGCAAAGCTAGAAGAGTTTACGCTTCGTGCTGAGCAAGATGAACTCGAAGAAGAGCGTGAGTACCTTGAAAGCCTTCTTAATTCGCCAGAGTTATTATCCAACCTAATTCGCGATGAGTTAAGACAGGACGCTGAGACTTATGGCGATAAACGACGTTCTCCAATAATGCAGCGTGAAGCTGCGCATCAGCTGAATCAGGCTGAGCTAATGCCAAGTGAGCCGATCACCGTCGTACTGTCAAAAATGGGCTGGATCAGAGCCGCTAAAGGGCATGACATAGACCCGCAAGGCTTAAATTACAAAACAGGGGATGAATTCCTATCGTCTGCGCAAGGTCGATCAAATCAGCAGGTAGTCTTGATGGACAGTAGTGGGCGAAGTTACTCCCTAGGGGCGCATACTTTACCGTCTGCGAGAGGTCAGGGTGATCCATTAAGTGGTTACTTTACACCGCCTGCGAATGCTGTTTTCTCGAAAGCATTAATGGCTGCAGATAATCAGTATCTATTGATGGCCAGTAGTTGGGGCTATGGCTTTATCTGTCAGTTTAGTGAGCTGCTCAGTCGTACGAAAACCGGCAAGGCAATCGTAACACTGACTAAAGGCGGGGAGTTGTTAACACCGAGCCCAATTGATTCCATTGAGAACTATTACCTCGCAGCAGTCACGTCTGAGGGTTATCTTTTATTGGTTAAGGCAGAAGATGTTCCTCAGCTTTCAAGAGGGAAAGGGAATAAAATAATAAACATTCCTGCGGCTAAGCTG
>CALKXC010000078.1 GCA_938004025.1 uncultured Leucothrix sp.
CCCTAAACTCAGCTTTATATCATCGTTTAGTTGGTTTCGGGACAGTGTAATTAAGGATAAAATGTTATATAGGATAGTCACGAAGGCAAGGTAAACCGAGACGATAACCAAAATCCCATCGCCGTAGGCATTGATGCAAAAAGCGAGTCCGATGATGCCCATATTGCTTCGAAAGGAACCTTGTACAAAAGCGCTGCGATCCTGCTTCACCAGTCTAGGGGCGATGATAAATTCGAGGATCAGAAAAATAATAAACGTGGAAATTAGCGCGTAGGCAACGAGCTTGATTGGAGGCGCATCGAAGCTGATCAGGATTAATTTTACAAACAACATGCAAGGTAAAGTCACTTTGTAAACTAAATCCGATCCGATTTGTGCAAACTCATTATTGATGATGCCGGCACGTTTTAAGTAGATACCAAGGCAGATAAGCAGAAAAGTGGGGGCGGTGACCGTTAGCGCGAACGCTAGATTTGAAAGCATTTGGTTTTCTCAGAGAATCAGAGCCAATGAATTTGGCTCTGAAGGAAAGGTTTGAATGTTTTAGAATTAGTTTCGACTAGCCCAAATATTAATGTCCATGTCTTTGGCGTGCTCATCGATTGCGGTAAGTTCTTCAGTAGTAAACTCAAGGTTATCAGTAGCTGCCAAGCTATCTTCTAGCTGCTGAACGCTGCTAGCACCAATGAGTGCAGAGGTGACTCTGCTATCGCGTAAAACCCAAGCGATGGCCATTTGCGCGAGTGATTGCCCTCGCTGTGCGGCCATATCATTTAAAGCGTTTACATGACCAAGGCTGACCTCATTTAGAAACTTATCCATGAAGCTTCCAGCATTAACGGCACGTGAGTTTTCAGGAATGCCCTTGAGGTATTTATTGGTTAACAGTCCTTGGGCGAGTGGAGAAAACGCAATACAACCAATGCCTTCATCTTCCAATGTATCCAGCAAACCCTCTTCAATCCAGCGGTTAAACATTGAGTATGAGGGTTGATGGATCAGACAAGGCGTACCCATTTCCTTCAAAAGTCGGGCTGCTTCACGTGTTTGCTCGGGTGGGTAAGATGAAATGCCAACATATAGCGCTTTGCCAGAGCGAACCGCATAATCCAAAGCACCCATTGTTTCCTCTAAAGGAGTGTTTGGGTCATAGCGATGGGAGTAAAAAATATCGACATAGTCTAGCCCCATGCGTTTGAGGCTTTGATCCAAGCTCGCTAACAAGTATTTACGAGAACCTTGCTCACCGTAAGGTCCTGGCCACATGCGATAGCCCGCCTTACTGGAAATAATTAGCTCATCACGGTAAGGCATGAAGTCATCTTTGAGTATGCGCCCAAAATTTTCTTCCGAAGAACCTGGAGGTGGTCCATAGTTATTGGCTAAGTCAAAGTGCGTGACGCCCTTATCAAATGCCCTTTGGAGAATCGCCCGCTGAGTTTCTAGTTCATTCACGCCACCAAAATTGTGCCATAAACCTAGGGAGATGATAGGAAGTTGAAGTCCGCTTTTACCGCTACGACGGAATTTAGCTAACTCGTATCGGTCATCGGCTGCTTGATAGGGCATGAGGTTCTCCATGGTAAATTTGACTCAATGTTGACATTAGGAATCAGTCATCGCAAGTTTCATTTGATTCTTAACAATTCCCCCACATAATTAACGTTATATGAAATATTTAATAGGGTTGTCGTTATGAGAATGGACAAACTAACCAGTAAATTCCAACTGGCACTACAAGATGCGCAATCATTAGCCTTACGCAATGATCATCAGCATATGGAACCTGTACATGTAATGGTTGCTTTCCTAGATCAGGAAGGCGGTTCTGCACGGGGGTTGTTGAGTAAAGCCGGTGTCAATATCAATGCTTTGCGTTCTCAGTTGGGTGAGCAAATTGACGATTTGCCAATCGTGACCGGTGGTGACGCGGGTGAAGTACACGTTTCAGGCGATTTGAACCGCCTGTTAAATGTCACTGACAAGATGGCGCAAAAACGTGGCGATCAATATATTTCTTCAGAGCTGTTTATTCTGGCGGCGACTGAAGACAAAGGTAAGCTTGGAAAAGTATTAAAAGCAAATGGTGCAACTAAGGCGATTATCGAGAAGGCTATCGATGATGTTCGCGGTGGGCAAAGCGTTGATGATCCTAATGCTGAGGACCAACGCGAAGCGCTTGATAAGTACACCACTGATCTAACGGAGCGTGCAGAACAGGGCAAGATCGACCCAATCATAGGGCGTGATGCTGAGATTCGTCGGGCTATCCAGATATTGCAACGCCGTACTAAAAATAACCCAGTGATTATTGGTGAGCCGGGTGTAGGTAAGACGGCGATTGCTGAGGGTTTAGCGCAGCGTATTGTCAACGGTGAAGTTCCCGAGGGCATGCGAGGTAAACGCCTTCTTTCATTGGACCTTGCTTCATTGCTTGCCGGTGCAAAATTCCGAGGTGATTTTGAAGAGCGTTTAAAAGCGGTTTTAAATGACGTCAATAAATCCGATGGAAACGTAATTTTATTTATTGATGAATTGCATACTTTAGTCGGCGCAGGTGCAGCAGAAGGTGCAATGGATGCTGGTAACATGCTCAAGCCGGCATTGGCTCGCGGTGAGCTGCATTGTATCGGTGCGACGACTTTGGATGAGTATCGCCAGTTCATTGAAAAAGATGCCGCTTTAGAGCGTCGTTTCCAGAAAGTGCAGGTCGACGAGCCATCTGTGGAAGATACGGTTGCTATTCTTCGTGGTCTTAAAGAACGCTATGAAGTGCATCACGGTGTCGACATTACCGACCCTGCGATTGTAGCGGCAGCGACGATGTCACATCGGTATATTACCGACAGGCAGCTACCGGATAAGGCAATTGACCTCATCGATGAGGCGGCTTCGCGTATTCGTATTGAGATTGACTCTAAACCTGAAGCGATGGATAAGTTGGATCGCCGTTTAATCAAGTTGAAGATTGAACGTGAGTCACTGAAGTCTGAAGAGGATGATGCGTCTAAAAAGCGTATGGAAGACCTCGAGCTTCAGATTGGCGAGATCGAACAGGAATACGCTGACCTTGAAGAAATCTGGAAAGCCGAAAAAGCCGCTGTTCAGGGAACACAGCATATAAAAGAAGAGCTAGATATTCTTCGCACAGACATGGAAACTGCGCATCGTGCGGGTGATTTGCAGCGTATGGCCGAGCTTCAATATGGGCGTATTCCTGAGCTTGAAAAACAGTTAGAAGAGGCGACTCAAGCTGAAGATTCGGGCAAAGAAAATCAGCTGCTGCGTAATAAGGTCACCGAAAATGAAATCGCCGACGTCGTTTCAAGTTGGACAGGCATACCGGTGTCTAAAATGATGGAAGGTGAGCGAGATAAACTACTTCAAATGGAGGAGTTGCTGCGCAAACGTGTTATCGGACAGAAAGAAGCGATTTTGGCGGTGTCGAATGCAATCCGCCGTTCACGTGCCGGCATCTCTGATCCTAATAAGCCCATGGGTTCGTTCATGTTCTTAGGCCCAACGGGTGTCGGAAAGACCGAGCTATCAAAAGCTTTGGCTAACTTCATGTTTGACTCTGATGATGCGATGGTACGTATCGATATGTCAGAGTTCATGGAAAAGCACTCGGTTGCGCGTCTAGTCGGAGCGCCCCCAGGTTATGTAGGGTATGAAGAAGGTGGCTATCTAACTGAAGCTGTTAGACGTAAACCTTATTCCGTAATTTTAATGGATGAGATTGAAAAAGCGCATCCTGATGTGTTCAATATCTTATTGCAAGTTTTGGATGACGGTCGCCTAACCGATGGGCAAGGTCGAACTGTCGACTTCACAAACGCTGTGATCATCATGACCTCGAACCTAGGCTCAGACGTTATTCAAACCATGACGGGCGAAGAAAACTACGATGCCATGAAAGACGCTGTAATGAGTATCGTTGGACAACATTTCCGACCTGAGTTTATCAACCGTGTTGATGATGCCGTCGTGTTCCACCCATTAGATCAGGCAGAGATTCGCCTAATTGCCGAGATTCAATTGGGTACATTGGTTAAGCGTTTAGCGGAACGAGACCTCACCATCAGCTTCTCCGATGAAGCAATGGACATGTTAGCAGAAAGTGGTTTCGATCCTGTGTATGGCGCAAGACCGTTAAAACGCGCGATTATTCAGCAAGTAGAAAACCCACTGGCCAATCAGATATTGTCCGGTGCATTTATTGGAGGTGACGAGATTAAAGTTCACGTCACCGAAGATAAGCTAACTTTTAATAAGTAATTGGCGAAGCTGAGTGAGCGAATTAAGCCACATAACACTGAACGGCTAACTAGGAGTAGGCATGCAAAAGAAACAAGTAATCGGCTCCCCAATGATGCTCAATGGCCGAGAGTTATCTCTCTCCAAAGCCATACGAGCAGGAGACTTCATCTTCATCACTGGCCAGATTCCTTTGCGCGACGGTGTGCCAATGATCGACGGCACCGTAGAAGAGCAAACCAGAGCATGTTTAGATGGCTTAAAAGAAATTTTAACCGAAGCCGGCTGTGAACTTAGCGATGTAATTAAGTCGATGGTCTGGCTAAAAAACAAAGAAGATTTCCCTGCTTTCAACTCAGTTTATTCAGAGTATTTTCCGGTAGAACCGCCAACACGTTCAGCGTTAGTCAGCGACTTCCTAGTTGATATTTTGGTTGAGATTGAGTGTGTTGCTTACAAGCCGGTGTCAGAGTGAGCAGATTGTTAGGCTAAACTCAACATCCCCTGGGATTTGCTTGCTGCGTTCTTCAAGATGATC